>NZ_PYIA01000001.1:0-26139 GCF_013265645.1 Sphingopyxis sp. BSNA05
GTTAATGAGTCCTGACCCTAGCTATATTGAAATCTTAGTGTGAGTGACAGGTAGAATGTTTGCGATTCGCTGTTTACGGCTGCTGTTAAATGGCTAATTCGTAAGGGATAGGAAAGATCTACTCGGCAACGCTGCACATTCTGCGTGTTTGAGAAACTGCCTGGTTGCACGTTGCCATGATTGATCTGGCTTGGAGTTGAATTGGTATTTTCATTCAGAGCCGCTGTGTAGTCTTGGTTCGCAAAATCTATGAGTAAATTCGAGTGCGAATTACTTGATACGAATTTCCGCGAGGCTGACTTTGAACCCCAAGGGCAGTAAAATGGTTGAAATGAGGCGCGACTGGCTTGCGTGCATGGAATCGCCTGGCGCTTTCACTTCCACAAAGCGAATATCGTCACCGTTCCAAAGCGTCAGATCGGGCCAACCGGCGCGAAGATCGTAGGGTGCTTTCGCAAATAATTGTGCAATCTGTGCAAGCCGTTCCGGACCTAGATGATCGAATAATTCGAGGACATGATTCAATCGGACAGTCGGGTAATATGCGGGCGACACTCCGGCAGTCGCTGAAATGATTTTCCAATTGTGCTTGAGCTGCTCATGCGTTGCGCGAGTGAGCGTCCCAATCAGCTGGTTAGTGTCGAATTTGTCTTGGTCAAATGCAACATTCTGAGCGTAAAGGGCCTCTATAAAAGTGTCGGCATTCCTGCGGTCCAGTTTTGTGAATGATGCGGCTTTAATGAGCGTCAACATTAGGCCGCCTTCTGCTGCGGCCCCGGCCCAACCAGCATTCTCGTAGTGGGTGAGGGTGGCTTCTTCGACCGATGACCAGGCATCGCGCATTTGGAACCGCCAATTATTCTTTTCTCCAGCTTCCAGGTTCACCACTTCATGCTCAATGCCCAGCCGATGCGCTTGCCGTTCAAACTTCCCCATCTTTTTGACGCTACCTTGTTTGGATTTGGGGGTGAGGGACTTTCTTAGCTTTTCGGCTCGTCTTGAAACGCCAACCTGCGGATCAATCGTCAAAGCTTTGTCATAAGCCTTTAATGCTTCAGCTGGCTTGTCGGAGGCTTCGTGGATTTCGCCAAGCAAGCGTAATGCGCGTGCCTGATGCCAGCCTTCTCCCTGTTCGATTGTGCGGTTTAGCCCATCGATCATTGCGCTCCGAAGGTCGCTGTCCGGTTTGCTATCAACACCTTCAAGAACTTTACGGATGATATTGATATCGCCATCGGCTATTTTCCGCTCTTGCCATCCGTCACGGTCAACCATCTGACCGTCGAAATTGTAGCCAACGCGCTCATCACCTTCGCATATGATGAATAACCGCCGATTTACGCTGTCAAATTCATAGCCGCTCGCCCATCCGGTTTCAGGCTCCCATCGCGCCATTTCCCGCGCTTCCTCAAGATCGAACAGGATGTAGCGGCAACTGTCATCGCTGCCGGGCGCATTGGCCGTCTGGCAAATGGCATATCGGCCATCTTTGGACAGGCCATTGCTTGAAAGGTTGGCCGCTAGATCTTTCGCAATGAGCTGCGTTCCATCCACAGAGAAAGCGTGGAAACGTCCATTCAGTCCGTCTCCGAACATCCAGTCGTTGAAAATGAAAGTACCATTGTCAGCTACCTGTCCGTCGTTTGGTCGTTCGAGCCTGCCTTCCGCTAATATCTGGTCTTGTGATAGCAACGTCCATGATCCATGCCCTTCATAACGATGACCGCCTCTCGTGCCTTCGGGATTTCTATCAGACCAGATGAGGCGATATTGTCCATTCGGCGATTTGGAGGAACGACCAATAAAATCGAGCGGGTCGATAGAGATGAGACCATGACCAAATTCTTGGATTTCAAGGTCCTGGGATGACGCTGGTGGCTCATTGGATTTGGTTTCAGCATCAGTTCCAAATAGTCGCTTGAGAAATGATCTCATTTTGCGGCTCTTGCGCAGTCGGTCATGCGGCACCGTTGAGGGTTTGCTGGAGCTCTGCAATTTTCTCGATGATCGCATCAAACGGCGGCGGATCGCCAAAATCATCGTGTTCATCGCTTTATAATCCTGCCGAAGGTCGTCAACCATTCCTCCCTCGGGGCATAGCGCAAATGTTGGAGGCTGCGCGGAAGCCAGATCAAAGGGCGGACGGTTGAAAAACATGCGGGCGTGCGCGACGCAATCCTCACCCAGCGCCCGGTTTTCGGTAGCCGATTGTCCCGTTTCCGACTGGATCAGACGGTATAAATCATAATAGTGGCGCGAAATACGCTGGCCGTTACCGCGCAGTTGGCCTCGGATTTCATACCATCGGCGCAGCCCGTGCAGGATCACCACCTTGTCCCAGAAGGTTCGCTCGGCATCGACAATGGTGACATTGGGAACGGCCAGATCAATCCCAGGAACATCGGTATCAACATAAGGCGTTATCGACCGGTTGGAGTTTGGATCGAGTGCCGATTTAGCGCCCGATTCAATTTTTACTGATTTAGCGATATAGGCGTCGGTCGGTGTTATGCTGGGATAGATAACCAGCAAGGTTTGCCGGTCGGCAGGGTCCGCCTCTATCCGGATCGCATTTTGCTCCAGACCATTTCGGGTGCAGGCATTTTCTGAAATCGCTGAAAGGTGCTGCATCAGCGGGCCATTTATATATGCTTCGCAAGCGTCTTTGATCGCATCAAGCGCTTTCTGGCGCTTTTTGCCGCTCAACGCGGCCAGTTCATTGATCGATGCGGGAACGCCGAGATCATCGCGAAAGACTGTGACGTCGATGTCTTCTGAAAATCGCTGTATCAATCCGAACCCCTTGGAAAGCGAGGTGCCACCTTTGAACAGTAGGCGCGGGCCTTCGGTGATGCCATTGAACAGGGCATCAAGCGTCCAGCAGACCCAGAAATCCTTTTCGACATTTTGCGGGGTTGTTCCCATGCGTTGAGCCGTTGTGGTGAACAGACCTTGGCGCGTATCAATATCGGCCCGCAAGATATCGTCAAAAGCTGGATTCATGCGGACGGCGTTTCGTTGGAAACAAGCGGACGGAGCAATTCCTGCATCCAGGCCGGAAGGGTGGACATACCATTGGTCAGGTCAGCACGCAGCTTCGTCCCATGCTTTGGGTCTTTGAGCAGGATCGATAGTTTGTTCTTCCAACTTGCCATATCGTCACCCGGCATCGTGTCGCGCAGCCAGTGAAGGGCTTGGACGATGCGCATCGCGGGGCGGCCTGCCCAGAAAAGTTTGCTTGGAGCTGTCTGTTTGAAATAAATGGTAAGATTTCCGAGGTTGATCTTCTTGGAGCGCGCTTCGCTATGGACGATGATCTTGGCTGGCACCGCATTGGTAAAGCCGAGATCGTTAGCTGCGGTCATCCCGTCAACCAGCACTCGTATTTGATCGCGCCGCACGACGGCATCGATAACGGCCTTTGGATTTGGCGGGTTATCCTGCTGTGTAAGTTTGTTGGTTCGGGGTTTATCATAGAGGCCCCTGTCGATCCTGCGCAATTCTTCCGCACGGACGAGACGTTGCAGGGTTTTATCGACGACATCACGGCTACCAAGGTCAAGAAAATCGCTCGGTGTCCAGACCGTGATAGTTGCACCGCTTTCGATGCGAGCAAGAATTTGCTCTTTCAGACTGATGGGTGACTTGTCCATGTCCGAAATATGTAGCATGATTTCGGACAATGTCGAGTTAGAAATGTCCGAAATATGTAGCATGATTTCGGACACTTTTTGCTCAACTAGCCTTATCAGAACAAGCGGCCCATTTGGGAAGGCGTCCAAGATCGTCCAGTTCAGCTCTGACTAGACCATCCAGCACTTCCGGGAAAAGCCGAGTCATCGCCCGCCAAACCGGATGTTCGTTATCGATTTGCGCTTCAGTTTCTTGGGCCTGTTTGATCATTCGCTTTAATGATGGCCGTTCCGCAAGATCGGCTAGCGCGGTCGAGCGAACAAAGCTATCTATGAGATTGGCACAATGTTTGAAATCGCCGCTACTCAGTTTGCTATTGAGCATGGCGAGAACAGCGCCTTCCCCTTTATATTTTGTGATATAGACATTTTCCGTGCCGGTGTCGGCGCTGTGCGCGACCGAGCAAAGGATCGCAAAGAGCATGGCCAAATGCGCTTGGCTTCTGTCGGAGCGCGATGCCCAAAATTCTTCCCTCCACGCATCCAGCCCCGGCACACTCGATTGTAGCGAATCCCAGGCAGATACAAATGCTGTGCTGTAGAACGGCGAATTGGGCTTGTCATTTTGCGCTTGTTGAAATGCCTTCCACCAGCGCGATCGTTCTTCCTTGCTGCTTGCTACCAACAAATCGCTCCGCCGGTCCTCAACAAATGCCGACCGGCCATAGTCAGTTTGCAGATCATCCAGCGTTACCAGTTGTGGATCGAGCCAACCGCCTTTACCATTTTCGAGATAGCATTTCAGGACCAGCGTTCCGCGTTCGATTGAAGCCGCCTGCGCAGCATCATCGAACAGGAAGGCATTGCCTCGCTGCATCGTGATGACATCATGGAAGCCTTGCGGCAGCGGGTCTTCGAGAATATTGAAAATCCATACGAGCCTGACGCCTTCATTGTCATAGTGAATATGGCGTGCAGCAATCTCCGGCGCAAAGGGCTTGGAAAGCTGGACTTCGAGTGCAAACTTGCCCAATTCTCCAAATTCAAGATACACATCTGGCCAGCGCCCACGCATGTGGATCGCGGGCCGCAGATAAGTGTCCACCGCCGAATGTGTGCAGCGGGTATCGGCGTTAGCCAGTTGTTCAATTGTTACGCATAGTTGACGGTGGAGTGCCGATTCCTGATGCCCTTGATATTGCGCGGCACGGGCGGCATCCGGCCGCAAAGTCCGGCCCTCGTACCAAGGGCAGTCCTTGGAACCTTCCGGAAAATGAACAAACATTGGCACATGACCGTTCTTCGTCGCCTGCGAGCGAATGAATATACCAGCCTCGCAAAGCCTGCACCGGGCCAATGGCACTGATGAATCAGATTGTCGGCGCAGATTGATCTGCGAGCGCAAATGTTCCCAGCTTGCCCGCGGCATAGCCATGAGCATCTCGATTGTTACTGGACCTCGCGGCAGTTCAAAGTCAGCGATCCGGATAGTACGTTTATGATCTGCCATAATATTATCAATCGGGCAGATCTGGTTTGGCGATCCAGTCCAATGTTTCAGTGCCGGAAGCTATTTCTCCGCCCAGTTGCCGGAGGTGGATGACACGGAAATTGTCGATTTTCTCGGTGCGAACCAAAGCCTCTTTTTCGAGACGATCCAGTAAATCTTGAAGGCCGCGATGGGAGATTCCAAGGCCTATGCTGCCGAGCCAGCTGGTTAGAATTTGGCTATTTGTGCTTCTTTCGTGATTCAATATGCGCAGAATTTCACGGGCTTGGTGGGCGATATGGATGGCTTCAAATTGATCAGGTCGGTTGGACAAATTGCTCATTGGGATATTGTAGCTTGTTCACTGACAGAGGTAAAAACATTTCAAGAACATTGTTTGAAATTGTGGTTGGGGGAAGGCCTTCCCCTGAGCCGGAGCCGCTATGCTGTCTCCGGCTACCCCTTCTGCGGGGACACCCCGCAACGCCCTGGATAATGAGCGGGATTTTCTAAGGACGCACTCTTTCCCGCTGCGCTCCTTGAGGGTGCGGCTTTTTGTTCTGACCCGCTGGCACTCTTGCCTCTCTCCTTGCCCGGTGGGCGCTGGCGCACGGACGCGCGCGCACACCACCGCGCGGCGTCGCGCCGTGCAAGGGTGCCGTTTTTGCTGGGCCGCTTCGCGGATGATTGGATCGCGATGAAGTGCGATTGATATGGACGGCGCGGACGCGCCGGCGTTGTTTTCCGTCACCAGAGAGACGGGGTGGGCGGCGCTCCCGGCTAGGCCCGCCGCGCTCAGGCGCAACCCGGCCTTTCAAGGCCGGGTCTTCCACTTCGTTTCAGCCCCATCGACTGCTTTTCAAAGCAGTCACATAAACAATTCTGTGCGCCTGACCGCTTGATGCGGGCCTTTCTGGTCGCTCTTGCCGCCCACCCCGCCTCTCCGGGGCCGGTTGCGGCAGTTTTGGGGCGATGGAGGCGGTTATGTTGCATGAAAATTCTAATGTTTCGGATAGCGGCACGGGCAGGACAGTGAAGGCCAAGCGCGCTTCGCGCGCTGCGCGCAAGACGCGCCGTGGCGGCAGTGCCGCGCCGAAAATGTCGCTCTATGATGAAGTGACCGCGCAGATTATCGCGCAGCTGGAGGAAGGGGTTTTTCCATGGGTGAAGCCTTGGGATAGCGGCAACGCCGTGACCGGCTTGCCGCGCAATGCAATTACGGGGCGGCATTATTCGGGCATCAATATCCTTATACTCTGGGGCGCTGTCATTGATGGCGGTTATCCCTCGCAGGATTGGCTGACATTCCGACAAGCCTTGGCCGCTGGCGGATGCGTCCGCAAAGGCGAGAAGGGCCGGACAATCTTTTATGCCGACCGCTTTACGCCGGATGATGATAGGAAAGAGCAGGGGAACGGTGACGCTGGCAATTCAGATGCGCCCCGCTCAATTCCATTCCTCAAACGCTTTACCGTGTTTAATGCCGCGCAGTGCGATGGCTTGCCGGAGCGGCTGACCGCCGAACCCGCACCGCTTCCGCAGCGCGAATTGCACGATCAGGCCGAGGCTTTGATTGCAGCAACCGCAGCGGATTTTCGAACGGGCGGGACCAAGGCTTTTTACAATGTCGGCGGGGATTTTGTGCAGGTTCCCCCGCAACCCGCATTCACCCATCAAATCGACTATTACCGCACCGCCTTGCACGAACTTGGTCACTGGACGGGCCACAAGATCCGCCTTGGCCGCGACCAGTCGGGCAATTTCGGGACCGCGCTTTATGCGCGGGAAGAATTGTGCGCTGAACTCACCTCGGCTTTTCTCTGCGCTGCGCTCGGTATCGTGCCCACCGTTCGCCATGCCGATTATCTCGGCTCTTGGCTGGCGGTGTTGCGGCAGGACAACCGCGCCATTTTCAAAGCCGCCAGTCAGGCCAGCAAGGCGGCGGATTATCTTTTGGCGTTCGCCGATCAGGAGCCGCTGCGCTCGGAGTGTGCGGCATGAGCAGTGTGTCGCCAGATCATGCCACCGCCCCGCTTGAAGCGGAGCAGACTCCCCTCGGTGTCCAGACTTTGGTGTCGGGTGTCGCGCCGATCACGCCAGCCCAGCGGCTGGCGATGCGCGCCAACGCGCCGATGGTACCCAAGAAGGCCCAGCGACCCGCCGATCATGGCCTGTTCGACACCAATAGCCGCAACCAGATCGAGATGTTCTGAAAGGAGTTTTTCCTATGATGCTACTGACCCAAGATCACAGAAAGCGCCTGATCGCCAACGGCCAAAATCGCGGCGATCATGTGCCTGTGGTCAAATTTTTCAATCCGGTCGGCGCAGCCACTTGGCTGTTGTCGGAACTGGATAGCGATGGCGACACTTTGTTCGGTCTGGCCGATCTAGGGTTCGGCTGTCCCGAACTCGGTTCGGTCAGCCTGTCAGAGATTGCATCTCTGACCTTGCCTTTCGATCTGTCCATTGAGCGCGATCTGCATTTTGAAGCGCGATTTCCGCTCACCGTTTACGCCGATGCCGCCCGAATGGTCGGGCGCATCACCGAGGATGAGGCGCGGCTGAAAGCCGCCGTCTTGGCGCAAAGGCAAGAGCGCCGCGCATGATCTACAGCTTCCGCCGTCTTGCCCACCCCTCCGGTCAAGGCGCGGCAGACCCCGCACGGCAATCCTGCCGTGCGGCCCACCGGCCCCGCTTCCACCGCCACCCCCGTATGCAACGGGAGCGGGGCCAATCATCAACGTAACTTTGTAGGAGAATACCAATGCAACTCGAAAATATAGAGCTCGCCAAACTGTCGGTGTCACCGGCCAATATGCGAAACGGCAAGAAGCCGCCCGATATTAGCGATATATTACCCTCGGTGCGGGTGCGGGGCGTTCTTGTTCCGCTCTTGGTGCGTCCCAACGGCAGCGCCGAAACATTCGAGATTGTCGCGGGACGGCGGCGCTATCATGCGGCAACCACAGTTGCCGAAGAAGGCGGCAGCGATGGACCGCTCCCTTGCGCGATATTGGAAGATGGCGACGATGCCGCCGCGTTGGAGGCCTCGCTCATTGAAAATCTTGTCCGCGAAAATCCCGACGAGGTGACGCAGTGGGAACAGTTTACGCAATTGGTGAAGAAAGGCCGCAAGGCGTCCGAGATTGCCGATACATTCGGGATGGACGAAAAGATGGTGGGGCGCATTCTTGCGCTTGGCAATCTTTTGCCGCCCATCCGCAAAGCCTACCGCGCCGAAGAAATTGATGCGGCCACCGTGCGCCATCTAACCTTGGCCAGCAAGGCGCAGCAAAAGGCGTGGCTGGCTCTGTTCAAGGATGAAGAAGCCTATGCGCCGCGCGGGACGCAGCTAAAGGCGTGGCTCTTTGGCGGCGCGTCGATTTCGGTGTCCGCTGCAATCTTCGATATGGCACAGTTCAAGGGCCAGATCGTCAGCGATCTGTTTGCCGAGGATGGCTATTTTGGTGACGCGGACCAGTTTTGGGAAGCACAGTCTGCCGCCATTGAAGCGAAGAAAGCGGCATATCTTGAGGATGGCTGGAGCGATGTGCAGATCATCCCGCAAGACAGCTATTTCCAGACTTGGGACCATGAAAAGACCACCAAGCGCAAAGGGGGCCGGGTCTATATTGATGTTAGCGCAAAGGGTGAAGTGACTGTCCACGAAGGCTATCTGACCGCCAAGGAAGCGCGGGTGCGGGAAACCGGGCAAGTGGATAGCAAGGCAGACAAGCCCAAGCGTCCCGAAATTACCGGACCAATGGCGGAATATGTCAATCTACACCGCCATGCGGCTGTGCGCTGCGAACTTGCGGCCAGTCCCTATGTCGCGCTGCGCGTGATGGTCGCTCACGCGATTTGCGGGTCGCCTTTGTGGAATGTGAAGGTGCAGGAGCAGCGCAGCCGCAAGGAAGCGATTACCGAGAGCGTCGAAACCAGCGTGGCGGAGGCCCGTTTTGACGAGCGCCGCCGTTCGGTGTTGGCGGTGCTTGGCTTTGATGCCGATGAACCCACGGTCACGCTTGGCCATGAGACAAGAAACGGCATGAGCGGCTTGCTGCTGCGTTTGCTTGATGTGCCCGATAGCGTGGTCATGGAGATATTGGGTGTTGTCATGGCCGAAACGCTGGCAGCGGGAAGCGATCTTATCGAAACCTTGGGTGTCCATCTTGATGTGGAGATGGCGGATTACTGGACGGCGGATGATGCGTTCATGGACCTTGTGCGCGACCGTGAAGTCTTGACCGCGCTTTTGGCGGATGTTGGCGGAGCAGCATTGCTGCCGCCAATGCCAGCGAAAAGACCAAGGTCGTGAAAGGCGTTATTGGTGATTTCCTGACCGGCGAGAATGGCCGCGAAAAGCAGGAGCATTGGGTTCCGCGCTGGATGGCGTTTCCGCCATCCGCCTATACCGAGCGCGGCGGGGTCGGAACGGTGGCCGCCGCTGAAAGAGCCAAGTGGCTCATGGAGGAGGATGAACCATCGGATCCAGTCCCGCAGGTTGCGGTGTCTCCCGAAGAAGCAAAAGACGAGGACGAGAGCGGCGAAGCTACCCATAGCGAAGCCGCCGAGGACGGGCGGATTGCGGCTTGAGTGAATGAGCGGACGGCGCGTTAGCGCCGTCCGTGTATTTGTCCGATAAAGACAACCCGCCTTATGATTGGGATACACTGGCGGCGATCAGTGTGAATTTGCCAAGCCTCCAATTTTCCGAGAAAGCCCCGTCCGAACAGATCGGGCGGGGCTATTGGGCTATCTTTCGCCAGCCTTAAAGGCGCGTAGCCGAGCGACTGTCAGCCATTTTCATCGGCGAACAGGCAGGATGGTGTGCATTGGCTGGGTGTTCGTGATGAGCGATCAATTTGCTGATCTGATTCAAGTCTTGGCGGCAGCCTTCGGTTTCTGCGCGTTCAATACGGGGGTGGGCGGCATATTACCATCGCGCAGATCGGGAATCATTGGAATTTGGTCTGAGGTCATGCTCACAGATTTCGCCGGATTTGCACTTTTTGCTATTGGTTCAGACAGCGATATTTGCCAGTTTCTCCATTGTTCTGATTTAGCGGGTCCGCGCCCAGCCCGGTCTCTTCGAATGGCTTGGTAGGCCGGGAACGGCTGCGCCTTATGGCCTTTGCTGCAACGCTGGCCCCACCAATTTCTTCCCCTGCCTGTTCCAGGCATTCCTCGCGGAAACAAGAAATCCGCGTGTCCAACGTCCTTCGCTGCGCTGCGGCCCTGCGGGTGCATCAGTCCATATCCCGGCCTTTGAACCAGCCATCGAGACCGCGATGAGCGCGGGATCGATATAAACTCAAGGAGAAATATCATGGCAAATATCGGATCATTCACAAAGTCAGGTGAAAGCTACAAAGGCGAAATCGTCACAATGAGCGTTCAGACCAAGAACGTCCGCATCGTTCCCGAAGAAGCAAGCGAAAATGAAAACGCACCGACCCACCGGGTTTTTGTCGGTCGCGCAGAAATCGGAGCAGCCTGGACCAAGACCTCGAAGGAAGACCGGGCGTATCTGTCGGTCAAGCTCGACGATCCCAGCTTCACCGCACCCATTTTCGCCAACCTGTTCGACGACGAAGATGGCAAGACCTTTAATCTGATCTGGTCACGCGCCCGCAAGGCCAGCGGCGAATAAGCAAACAAATTTCAGCCCCGCCCGATCCGTTCGGGCGGGGCTTCGCTGTGTTTTAATCGCTTAGAGCACCTTTTGCCTCTGGGCTTGCTAATCACCGCTTACCAAAAGGCTCCCGCCCGCATATATCTCAAACATGATCATCCGGGAGTTACCCTTTTCTAAAATCAACAAAGACGTTCATCGGCGCGCGTCAATAGCAATGGCGGAACAGGCAGCCGAGCATTTCCCTGCTCATATCAACTCAATCCAGAACTTGTTCCGTTCTGCCTTCCCGCCACATCTTATGGCAACAATAGCCTGCTGGGGAATGTCTTCACCAGTCGGCCCTGACGGAACCTCAGGCAAAGGGTTGCTCGAAGGGATTGAGCAACATCACATAGAATTGCTACAGGCACTGTTGCTGACCATCGACCGCCGGGAGTGGGGCACCGAACCTGCAACACCGTCAGATGTCCAGAAAGCAATTGATACAGTGAAGGCGGTTAGTGCCGCTTTCCACAAACAGCGATTGCAGCAATTGAGTGGCACGCACGACCCAGATACACTCTTGGTCATTGGGCTTCAGGAAAAATGCGTGACCATATACAGATGGTCCGAAACTGGGGCTACTACGATGACATGCTTCGGATCGTTCGGTCATGGCATGAGCCGCTAGACCGAGCACTTGAGGTCCATCATGGCTTCAGTGCCAGCGACTTGATTTCGACAATCGAGAAGATGGTATCTTTGCACCAAAAACGCCTTGGTGACCGATTCATTCTGTTAAAGGACATCTTCAAAGGACGCACGAAGAAGAAAATTGTTCATGATTTCTTTGTTCGTTACGAGGGAGTCGCTGGAGATCCCGCCGAACTTCTCGATAGCCTTCCAAAGCGCATGAGCCTTCGCAGTCTCCGTATGATGCTGCAGGTTCATGCCGACCGCTGGCTTATGATGGAAATGCTGATCGATCCTTCAATCATTGCCGCTCAGACGGGACAGCCCGTCGCCAAAGTGGTTACAATTCTACGATCATTGAGCATGGTGCCGGGATGTCTAGAGGACTCCGACACGCAGCACCTATTTTTAGCAAACCCTGTCTGGCAGAAACCGGGCTTGCACGACGGCGACGATTTCCTTTTCTTCATTCCACAGTCGATCCCGGCGTTTCTGCCAGTGATCTTGCGGGACCTAAGCGAAAAAGCTGGAATCGTTGATGATTTAGACCGTCGGAAATCTACCTATCTTGAAGACGAAATTAGCAAAGTTGTGCGAACCGCTCTACCTTCAGCTTGCGTCAAGAGCGGCGTGAAATGGCAATGGCAAGGCGTTCAGTATGACACCGATTTATTGGCTACTTTCGACCGGATCCTGCTGATTGCAGAAGCCAAATCTGGCAGTGTCTCATCATCCGCACTGCGCGGCTCCCCAAAAGCGCTCAAACAGCACGTTAAGCGACTGATCGTTGAACCAGCAGAGCAATCAGCCCGACTGACTGGTATCTTAAAACTGGCTACTGAAGGAAACTCTGACGCTCTGGCAGTCGCGGCGGGCCTCGGCTTCGATCCTCACAACATCGATGCTGTGGTGCGTATTTCAGTTACGCTCGATGACTTTTCAACGATGGCTATGTCTGAATTTGAACTCAAAAGAGCAGGTTGGATTCCTCAGGATCTCAAACTGCCTCCAACCTTGAATCTTGCAGAACTTGGTAGTTGCGTCGATATCCTGAGCGATCCTCTAGATTTTCTCAATTACTTCGCCGCACGCGAGCGGCTCCAAGGCGCGACACCAATTTTTGGTTACGAAATGGACTATCTCGGCATGTATCTGGAAAATGGGCTCGATTTGCCAGAGCTACTGGCAGGCACTCATTCTGGAATGATCGCTGGAATGTCGTTCGCGATTGATCGTTATTTTCTGTCACGTGATACTGGAAGTCCTGTCGCGAAGCCTCGAATTCTGGGCAAGCAATAATAACTAAATGTTCGCTCTGAGGCCGCGCCACACATTCCCTGAACGTGCGCATTATTAGCGGCAGTTGTTGGCGATCTCCGATATGTCTTAAAGCAGCCTTTCAAGCCTGCAGCTCGAAAGCAGACCTTCCGTTTTCCACCCAGGAGCGGAAATCCAGTCGATCAATCGTGACCATGGAAGCCAACGTTTCACTCCTCATACGCTCCCTCGAGTAGATTAGCTGGCGGAATAGGTAGAGAGCTGGTTAGAATTGTCATTGAACGGCTACTCTCTCCTTGCAAAGATACTTGCGCGCTCGACACCAGTGCCAGCGTCTGCAACGGCTGCGGTCGCTCCGTCGCCGAGATCGCCGAATGGGGGAGTGCGAACGCGCCAGCACGAAATCGTGCGGCGATCTTTTGTCCGTTTGGCAAGCCTCGCTTCACAAACGCACTTAGAGTCCTAACCCCCAAGCGCATCCAAGGGTGCCTTCATATTTAACAAATATGGCCACTTTGGATGCGCATTTCTTAGGGGGTTTTAGGGTATTTGTCTTAATTGCAGGATATGCCTAGCGGCGCGTGTTGTATTACAATGCCCGTGTTTCACGAGGCAATTTTAATGGCGACAAATACCCCACCGACGACTGCGATGCTCAGCATAAGGCTCGATACGGGCGCACTTGCGGCGCTCGATAGCTTCGCGGTAGGGCGAGGCGGTCGAAGCGCAGTCTTGCGCCAATTGATCGAACGGATGTTGGCGGAGAATACCCGTCGCCCACTGATCGAACGTCCCTATGGCGTGGCGCGGAATCGTGTCTCGCTGCGCTTTACCGATGCCGAGATTGCGGTGATCGAATATCGCGCGTCACTGCGTTCGACAGATCGAGCAGGATGGATCAAGGCATTGGTCCGCCGCCATCTAGCTTTGAAATCGCGCGTCGATGATGGTTTGCTGGCTGAGCTCGCACCGATACGAATGCAGTTGCTCCGTATTGGCCGCAATCTCAATCAGGCAATGAAGGCTGCCAATTTGCGTATGATGGAAGATGGCGACAAGCAGATTGGAAACGACCTGCGCCGTATCGCTGACATGCGTATGGAAATTTCCGAGCAGGTAGCAGCCGTCGGCGAAGCCATGCGCGGTGATGCCAGCTATTGGGCGGTTGCGGATTGATGGGGTTGGAATCGGCCCTAGAATCAGCATTGTGGGAAGCGACCCGTCCCGCATTCCGGGTGCGCTATATCCATGACCTGAATGGCCAGCCGCTTATCCCGCTCTATGCCAGCTATGGGTCTGCCAGCGGTAAAACAGCTCGGGCCAAGCTGGCGCGGATTGTGCGCCGCGCGCCCGAAGTGTTGGTCAAAGTGACGGGGCGGCAGAAGGGCGGTCGTCATGTCAAAGCCCATCTTGAATATATCGGACGCAAGGGTGACGTCGAGATCGAAAGCCGCGACGGTGAAATCCTCACGAGCAAGGAAGATATTGCAGAGCGTGCGGCGGAGTGGAGCGACACGCTCCAATGGCGGTCACGGCCAACTGTGTCATCGGTGTCGCTAGTTTTTCGATGCCTGCGCGCACCGACCCCGACAAGGTGTTGGGATCGGTGCGCGCGCTGGCTCATGCCGAATTTAGCGACAATCACGACTATGTCATGGCGCTTCACACCGATACGCCGCGCCCGCATGTTCATTTGACAGTGCAAGCAGAGGGGCTTGATCGAACCCGATTCAATCCACGCCCAGTCCAGCTTAGTCGCTTGCGAGAGAGGTTTGCGCGAGAACTCCGCGCACGCGGTGTGGTTGCGGAAGCAACGCCAAGACGCGCGCGCGGGCAGGGGATCGCAGGGTCAAGCATGGCGCTGGTCAAATTGCGGGCGCGGCTGCGGGCCGGATCAAGCGGTCAGATGACCGATGCGGATCGTCTCACCAACGAACAGGCTATTGCCGTCGCGCGGGGCAGGCGGCGCTGCCAGCATTTGTCGCCAATGGTACAGAAAAGTGGCAGGAAATACGTAAGGCATATCGTCATGCTGCCTCTGCGCTGGACGCGACTGGATCAACCGAAGACCGGGAAATTGCCAGCGACGTGAGCGGCTTCCTCGACAAGCATCAAGGCATGAATGCTACCCCGGAAGTGTTTGCTGCGCATCATTCACGACTGTTGAACCGCGCATCGCTACTCAAGGATGTCATTGCCCCCGACCAACCGCCGCCAGAAAAAGAGAGAAGTCGCTAACAATCGAATGTCTTCCGAGATACTTTGTTCCGGTCAGATACCTCATGTTTTCGCGTAGGGTTCTGAGTAGTTAGGCCAGAGTAGAGAGGTGGCTCGGTTTGTTTGCACAGCGATTGGCAAAAGATAAGTGGATCGTCTGCCGTTTGTTTCCTCAATATTCCGATATGGTGTGTTATGCAGGGAGGGCGTAGCCCGACCGGAATGACACACCATATCGGTTGCCAAATTCATGCTGCCATTTTCACAGGCAGGTTGTCAAAATATGTTTGATCGGGCGTCTTGGCGGCAAGGCTCGAATGCGGTCTTCTCCCATTGTAAAAGCCCAGATACCTACCGATTGAACCGCCCCGGTATTGCCGGAGGCTATTTGGTTTAAGTTAAGCTGCCATGTGGGTTTCGTCCAGCATGGCGTAATAGTTTTTCTCGGCTTCAGCAGGCGGGATGTTTCCTATGGGCTCAAGCAGCCTTTTGTTATTGAACCAGTTCACCCATTCGAGCGTGGCATATTCTACCGTTTCGAACGACCGCCAGGGTCCACGCCGATGGATCACTTCGGCCTTGTAAAGGCCATTGATCGTCTCGGCTAAAGCGTTGAAGCTCCTATATTTGTCAACCTGTGGCCGGTGGTATTTCTGGGCGACACAAATTGGTGAAGATTTCGCGGGCGATATATCGCTTCAAGCAGCGGATAATCTCGCGGTTACTCTTTCCCTCTTTCTTGCGTTTGCTGACATAGGCAAGCGTAGGCTGGTGGTTGCGCATCCGAACGATTGCGACCCGATAGAGCGCAGCGTTGGCTTGTCGGTTGCCGCCGCGATTGAGCCGGAAGCGGTTGGTCTTGCCGCTTGATGCGGGGATAGGACACACCCCGCAGAGTTTAGCGAGTGCAGCTTCGGAGCGGATGCGGGTGGGATCGTCGCCAACCAGTATAAGCATTTCAGCTGCGGTCATTGTCGCGATCCCATGCGATGCCAACAAGGTTGGCGCGCGGCTTGCGACCAACTGCTCGAGCGCCTTGTCGTGCGACTGGATTTCTTCGTGCAGTGTCAGCCATCGTTGCGCCAGGGCACGCAGGGCCGTTTTAGCCGATGCGATTGTTGAAGTTATTGCGCCGGGTCTAAACGTCGCAATGTAGCGGATCAGAGTGATTTTACCGCTTATCTGGTCAAGTGCATCGCGAAGCGATGCTGGCGCATTGATGATCAGGGTTTTCAGCGTCACCATCGCCTGAGACCGGCATTTAACCGCGGTATCGCGTGCGATTTTGAGGTGCCGGATCATCTCGACGGAACCGCTCTGAGTTTTGGGTTTGGCGGTCGCCTGTCCAGCCAACACCGACCGAGCTGCTCCTTCGGCGTCGAGGCTGTCGCTTTTTCCATGCTGGTAACGTAACTGTCGATTGGGTCGAGTAACCTCGATGACCTTGTGGCCATGGGCAAGAAGATGGCGAGACAGCCCGGCTCCGTATGATCCGGTTCCTTCAATGCCAAAGGATGTGATGGTGCCCAACGCGGAGGCCCAGTCTTCGAGTGCCGAATAACCTTTGATTGTCGCCGGGGCGGAAAATGCTGCCAATCGGCTGCCGTTGGCATCAATTGCCACGGCAACATGGGTTGATTTATGGGTATCGACGCCGATAATGACGCCACTGATGTTGATATTGGTCATGTCCTGTCCTCTCTGTGTGGTGCCCGGACACCACACAGAGAGGACAGGACTGTGAAGGGGCGAACCCGTCAGGCTCCTATGAAGTCACATCTCGCCCGTTGCCAGGGCGACCTGATGGCCGACACGTCAACGCAATGACACGCAGTCAATCGTAACATGGGTCAGACCATCAGGTCCCAGAACCTTATCACAGTCATAACTGTCACCCACGCTTCCAACCGATGGTTCAATGCCTGCTTCAGCCAAGCGTTCGGTATATTTTATAGACACATATTGACTGCCGCGGTCGCTATGATGGATCAGACCGCCGCGATGTGTAGGACTGCGATCATGAAGCGCCTGTTCCAGAGCATCGAGAACAAAGCTGGCGTGGGCAGTTCTGCTCACCCGCCAGCCAACAATATAACGAGCGTAAACATCAATCACGAACGCGACATAAACGAAGCCAGCCCAGGTTGCGACATAGGTGAAGTCAGACACCCACAGCCTATTGGGTGCAGGCGCATGGAACTGACGGTTCACATGATCAAGCGGGCAAACCGCTGTTTTGTCGCTGATCGTAGTGCGCACTGGTTTGCCGCGTATCACCCCTTGGAGGCCCATATCGCGCATCAGTCGTTCGATGGTGCAACGGGCAACGTCGAAGCCTTCGCGCTTCATTTGCCGCCAGACTTTGCGCACGCCATATACCCTGAAGTTCTCGGTAAAGACGCGCGCAACCTCCGGCTTCAGCAGTATATCGCGCTGCGCGCGGGCTGACAGTCGTGATGGGTCACGCTGCTTGGCGACATGATCATGATAGGTCGATGGGGCGATCGGCAGCAACTTGCAGATCGGCTCGACCCCATGATTACCGCGATACTTATCGATGAACGCGATCATTTGCGAAACGGGCGGTCGAGCTCCGCCTGCGCAAAATATGCCGATGCCTTACGTAAAATCTCGTTGGCCTGACGCAGTTCCCGGTTCTCACGCTCCAGTGCCTTCAACTTGTCAGCAACATCACTGGGAACTCCGGCACGCGAGCCGCGATCGACTTCTGCACGCTTCACCCACTCATGCAGCGTCGGTGGCGAACAGCCGATCTTCTCTGATATCGAAACTACTGCCGCCCAGCGCGATGGATAATCCCTCTGGTGATCCAACACCATACGGATCGCACGTTCGCGAACCTCCGGTGCAAATTTGTTCGTTGTTTTGTTCATAATGGCTCCTTCTACTCAAGAGTTGGAGCCTCCGGCAATACCGGGGCGGTTCACTTGGTTCTTATTGCCGCTCTTGCCTTGAAGTTGTCGTTGGATGCCATTACGGCTGCGTCAACGAGTACGCCCCTCGCGCTGCAATGTCTGATCTTGTGTAATTTCGCGCACGCGCTGGGCCTGCTGGTTGCGGACCTGAATGGCGGCGATATTATCTCCGCTAGCAATGCGGCGCGCTACATCCTGACGTTTCGCTTCAACTTCCGTTGACGCCTTTACCGGATCATTCAGATATTTCGCGCGTGTAATCGAAATGGTTTGGGCGACCAGACTCTGGGCGCGTCGCAGTTCGGGGTCGCGCGCATTTTCCTCATGAGACTGTTTTAAGAAGCGATCAGAAAGGGCTTTGAATGTTGTTGTCGCCTCCGCCGCACCCGATGATTTGTTGACCGGCTTTTTGCCTTCACGCCGCTTCTCGCGTTCCGCAATTCTTGCTTGCAGACGGTCAGCTTCGGCACGAACAATTTTGGACGGTTTGTAATTTTCTACTTTTAGCCCCTGCGCAGCAGCAGCTAGAAATGCTGCCTTTTTGAACTTGTCACCGCCGTTGATCTTTACCGAGGTCCAGCCGTTGGCCTTAGCGATACGGATAATGTCGGGCAGGGCGTCGATATTGCGGGTCTTGAGCCGGCCGGCTTCGAGACGTACAATCGGAGTACTATCATCCGATGTCCGGTAGAGCTTGTTGCCGACCCGCAGAAATTTACCGGTGAGATCGTCGGTGATGGTCGGTTTTTCCGTTTTGCGCTTGGGCTTGGTCGGTACGGACTTTGCCTTCTCGGGCGCCCTTTTGCCATCAAGGCTACGCGCGCGCGGGGCAGCGCCTTCTAATTCGTCAGCCATGCTCATCGCCTTCCTCTAAAATGCCTTGCACCTTGCCTTCGCGATCAATGGTCAACAAATCGGCGAGCGCGCTTGGATAATCTTCTGTTCTTATGTCCTTGGGATTCAGCGGATATGCTGGATTTCCTTCAGCCTCTTCGTCGCTCATTTCCCGAAATGAAGCGGGGCTGGCAGCATTAGGTGCTCGGCGCTCAATGGCCGGAACTACAGGCGGGGCCATAGCTCGCTTTTTGAAGAAGCGGCTACTGAAATAGGCGATTTTCGTGCCGATGATCGGCGGAATACCGCCGCGCAGCAGGATAAGTTTCTCCGCAGAAAATTGCATCAATTCTTGTGGCAACATCAGCGCGCGGCGCTGTTCGGACATGGATTTGGAGCGGTTAGCGAGCAAGCCATTGATGGTGAGCGATTTGGTGACGCTTTCCTGTCCCACATAGCCGATGCGTTCGGACAAATCGTTGGCAACGCGCAGCTCCTTGGGCGTAAATGCCACTTCGACACCGCAATTGGCTACGATTTCATCGGCGACATGCTCGCCGTAGACGCCGCGCAATTGCGATCGCGACTGAATGACCGGAAGGAGCCTGATCCCGTAACCTGCGACATAGGAAAAGGCGCTGGCAATCACCGAAGCGCGGCCAAGCCGGGCGAATTCATCAAGGATGACCAGCACTGGTATCGGCGTGGTCTCACCCGGTAGCTCTCGCACGTTGAGGTCAATAAGCTGCTGCAACAGCAGATTGTAGAGCGGTGCAATGCGATCCAGTTCATCGGGCGATACCCCGAGATAGATCGACATAGGGCGCTTACGAAGATCACGCAGATCGAAGTCACTTGCCGCTGTGGCGGAATCGACCAAGGGATTGAGCCAAAGGCCGAGGACGTTTGTGATCGTTTTCTTGACATCGGCAAAGCTATTGTCGGAGCCACCAGCAAAATCAGCCAGTGCCGTTCGGCATCCGACCGACAGATTTAGTTTGGGATCGGCCAATTCTTTTCTGAAAAACTTCGTGCATCGCCTTCGGTGAGGTGGCGATAGATTGCGCCCATTGTCAGCGGCTCGTCGCTTGTATCGGCAAGCCACGCGCCGACGCCTGCAAATCCGGTGCGCGCGCCGTTAGCCCAAAATGCTTCGCCGTGGTCGGGCGCAACAAACAGCATTGTTGCGATCTTTTGCAATTCGATGATGACATCATCTGGATCATCGCGGTTGATATAGGCCAGCGGATTGTAACGGGCAGTGCGACCTTCACGGTCGGTTGGATTGAACAGATAGACGTCCTGACCGTAATGGGCGCGAAACCCCGCGCTGGCGTCGTAATTCTCGCGTTTTACATCAAGCACGACAACCGAGCCTTGCCATGTCAGCAGGTTTGGAATGACAATACCGGTGCCTTTACCTGAGCGGGTTGGAGCTTCGACGATGACATGCTCGCTGCCACCAAAGGTCAGGAAACGGCCCCCCTTGCGGCCGAGGACGATTCCGACACTGCTACGAAAGCCGTGGCGCTTGACCTCGCTTTCACGGGCAAAGCGCGCAGCTCCATGCAGCGGCGCACCGCGCGCCCAAAGCGCATAGATTAGGCCAATGAGGAGCAAGCACCCGCCGATCAAACCACCCGCCATCGCCCGCACAACTTGCGGATCGCCGCGATAATACCAGACGAACTGGGGAATTTTGAGCGGATCATAGGCTGTGACGGGCAGACCTAGAATAAGCCACCCAATCATACTGGCTATGGCGAGTGCAATGAGCAGCCCGAACGGGATTCCGATGAGTAATCTCAATGCCCCGCCGTCAGGCGGCGTGCCTGCCTTCTGGGTCATAATAGATCTCCGTTACCCGAAATTTGCCTTCAGTTTTTTGATTTGCACGACGCAATCCACGAGCATTTTTAGCAACGCCCTAATATCGTCTCGCGCCAGATCGGATCCGCCTTCGCTTTCCTTGACCAGCAAAGTCAGCTGCTCGAACGCCAGTTCGGCAGAATCGGCATGGATAGTCGTGATTGATCCGGGATGACCTGAATTGACGTTGCGCAGGTAAAAGAACGCCGTCCCATCCCGCAGCTCCTGAAGCAAGATGCGATCAGGGCGCATCCTGAGCGCGCTTTCCAGCAAATGCTTGGCAGTAACATTGGCGGTGCCTTGTCCGTCCTTTGCATAAAGCATGTGCACGACATTCTTCTGGGGTACGATCAATTCGCGCGTGTCTTCGATGGTTAAGAGCCGTTCTTCGGAAGGGATCAGCTGGATCAATCCCTTGGAAAATGTGGTTTTGCCAGAGCCGGTTGCACCCGAGATAAGAATATTCAGCTTTGCTTTGACCGCAGCATCGAAGAACTCGACATGGTGACCTGCGCGAAGCAGAGCGAGCAAGTCTAACTCATGCTGGCTGATCTTCTTTTCAGCAATCCGTGTGTTGTTGAACAAGCCCGCTGCCTCGAAATCATCCAGTGTCATGGATACGCTTGATGGTTTGCGAATGGTGATTGAGACCGTTTCATCAGGGACAACCGGCGGGATAATGATTTGCACCCGCTCACCGCTTGGAAAGATGGTTGAAACTATCGGATTTTCGCGAGTAATATCCTGCGCTGTATAGGCGGCTGCAGCAGTTGCCAGCGCCATAAGCGTCTTGAAATCGAGCGAATGCTCGTTTTCCCATGTCCAGCGTCCGCCGCGCTCTATGCCGACCTCACCGGGAAGGTTGATGACCAGTTCGGTGACGCTCTCATCAATCAGATATTTAGCTAAAGGCTGGGTCACGCTGTCCAGAACAGCGGTGTTTTTACCCGGCGCGGCCATTATTTAAGCGCAAGGCCGTAAACGGCCGAGAAATCGAAGTCCTGTGCGACGGTTATTCCAACGTCCTCACCCTGATTTTTGCGCAGGACCGGTTTGATGTCGCCATTCTGCTGCAAGACGGTGGAGGCTGCGTCAGATGGAACACGGGTTGTGTTCGAGCCATTATTGCCGACCGCTTCCGCCCCAACGGTCGCTGCATCCTCGACAAGACTGAAAAGCAAAGCGGTGCCAAATCGTTTCCAGAAAAAATTCTCGACTTTACCGTCTACGCCGCCGCGACCAAGTGCGTCGGTTGCCGGCGAGCCCACATCAATCGCGATGCCGCGCGGTGTGACAGCGCGTGTCCAGAGAACGAACAGTCGGTATTGGCCCCGATTGAGGCCGCCCTGATATTCGCCAAAGATTCTGGTGCCTTTTTCCAGAAGCACGACCCGGCCATTGTCGGAATATACATTGCGCGGAACAATACAGCTCACATAGCCGGGCTGACTGGAATCCATTGCGGTTTGCAGGACACAAGGGATGAAGCTTCCCGCCGTAATCAGAAAATTGCGATCTGGAAGCGACCGGGCCTGAGCCTGCCCGATGACCGATGCGCGGCGGAGCGTATCGAGATTTGTGGTTTGCTGCGGTGAAGCAGCTCCCGCACTATTTGAATCGCCATAGGGTCCACTTGGATTTCCACCAACATTTCCGGTCCCGCGTTCGCCGCCATAGGCAATCAGCGTGGATCGGCGCGCAGCTTCGCGCAGCGCCTCGGCTGACGATTGCTGCCGCTGTTGCACGGCAGCTGGAGCTTGGCCTTGCGAATATTGTGGTTGCTGACCAATGGCAGGAACAACCGGTTCCCCTATTGGAATAGGCGCATTGGGATCGGTTTCCGCTTCTGCGAGCGTTGGTGCAATAACCGTTGCTGGATCGTAGTCTGCGGCTTCGAGTGCCGGTTTTGGTTTTACGGGCGGCAATTCTGAATTGCCGGTTAGCCCGGTTCCAAGTGCCAGCACCGTAAACATAAGTGCACCAGCGGCGGCGGCAAAGCCGATCATCTTTTTGGGTCCATCGTGGTGCCGGGGATAGACGGCATTTTGCTGCCGCGTTCGCCCGCCGGGCTGCGGTCAATTTCGTCTGGGTCAGGGGTTTGATCGACTTTAGCGCGCTCAGCAGTTCCGACATCATTGGCTGTATCGGTCATCACCGTGTCTCCCCGTTATCTGTGCGTTCAACGATGCTTGATGCCGTGCCGGTTTTGGGGTCGCGCCCATAAAAATTCGGGGCTTCATTGAAAATGCACAGCACCTTCTTGCCGCGCCTCAGACGAAGCTGCGCAAACACGCCGTGCACCACCACAAATTCATCGCGTACATCAAACGGAACGATACTTTCGCTACCGTCGGGATTGATTGCAAATATAGCTGGAAGTTCGCGTTGGTTTGGGAAACGCAGAGCAGTAAACTGCCCGTTGTCGGTAATTTCGGAAGGCTGGATTTTCGATGACCCTTGTACGCTATATTTGAGATTTCGTGCGCCTTCGAGAACCCCCAGATCAAGCGCGGAGCGTATTGCACCGGATTGCAGCGCGGCGGCTTGAGTATATGCGGCCTGCGTCGCTGCTTCCTGCGCGGCGGCTTCCTCTTCGCGCGGATAACGGAACGCAACTTTGAAAAAGGTATCAGGTGATTTTTCTCGAATCGCACCCCGGCGTGCGCGAAGCTCAAATGTATAGGTGCGGCTACCCGCATTTGAGCTGGTTATGACGATAAGGTTAGTTGGCCCTGCGCGCTCGCGAGGTTTGATGAACAGCGAATTTTCAGCCGGGGCAACTTCCCAGGATATGGTGTCGCCAAGCGCGACATGCTTGACCCGTTCGCTCGGTGAAAATACGATCTGCGTTGCCGACCGAAAAACTCCAACAATACGGAAGACCTGATTTTCGTCATAGATGACTTCCCGGATTCGGTTGTCTTGCGCCGTTGGCTGAGGGATTTCACCAGCCATTATTGGCGATCCGCTAAGCAGCAGCGCCAATAGGGTGAAGTTTCTTAGATTTTTCATGGTGTGACCTCCAGATCAGCGCGGTAAGTTTGCACTTCCAGCCCCAGCGGATTTTTGAACCGTTGCTGTTCGGTAGTTGGTGTGTCCGTGGTATCGTAGGTCACGGTTGCGATGGCCTGCGTGTCAGTAACGCGCGACCCTTGCTGGAGCGATTTAGTGAAGCGTATTTGCGCGACGTTTTCGGAGACGAATGTGACCGATTTAACCGCGATGAATACCGTATCAAGATCGGTAAAGACGTTCTGCGGAGAGCTTGCATTGTCTTTGCTATAGAAGGCGGTCCAGCGTGCCTGTTCCTCGCGTGACGACATTGCCAGCACGCCCTCAAAAACTCTTTGCGTGCTTGCGGTATCCAGCCCTCGCGGTTGCGGACATAATCGGCGAGAAAATATTTTGCGACCGCCTCATTATAAGTGATCTGGTTATCGCCCGACATTTGCGAGGTAATTTCGCTAGCGCCGGTCGCCTTATCCACGGTGATAACGTAGGGAGCGACAGTTTTAAGCGGCGTCAGCATTGCAACAGCGGCAACGCCGGTAATCGCAAGACCGCTGGCAATCGCAGCAACTATCCACGCGAGCCTTTTCGAACGCCGCGCTGCAACAAAGCGGTCGCGGTCCCAGCTTGCGCTTTCCGCAAAATAGGCTTTGAGATCATCTCTGTCGGTGACGCCGCCAGCCATCGCTCAGCAACTCTGATAAACGCGCTTTTGCTGCGCGCTGCTGATAGGTGGGACTATGGTTTGGGTCTTGGTGCTGGGCCTTGTTGCTGGTTTTGGGAGCGCGGATGATTTGCTCGGGAATACTTCAACACCTTCACGTTTCAGTTCTTCGCCCGGTTCATTACCAGACGGTTGCCCTGCAGGCGTTGACGTACCAGTCTCGGGATCGACTGTCGGCAATATAGAGCCGTAAGGGTTGGCTGGCCTGCGCTTCTTACCGTCGCACTTGGAGAGCTTGGGCGACTTTGGTGCAGCTACAATAGGGCTGGCAGGTATAGAAATCGCCAAGGCGGCAATCAAAGCTATGATTTGTTTACGCATAATTTTCTCCTCAATTTGTTCCGCGACTGACCGAACCTGATGTCCGCATTCTTGCGATGCCGCGCGTGAAACCGCGTTCAATGGCGCGGCTTGTTGCCTGCGCACCGGTCGCTCCGCGTCCGACAACGAACCCGCCTGCCGCTGCGATTGCCGAGGCAAACTGGTTGGCGAGGGCAGGGCCACCGCCACCTAAAGATGCGGCGAGCATGGGAATTTGCAGGAAAAAGAAAAAGCCAAGCGCGTAGAAGGCCAGAGCCTTGATTGCGGCCTTCCCGATCTCGTCATTTTCAGAAATAGTGGCGATAATCGCTTCGCCGGTCTGGGTAAGAAACAGCGTCAGCACCAGCGCGAAGACGATCAGCATCAGATAATTGATGCACGCACCCAGCCAGGCAAAGAAATATCCGCGCGTGGACTCGAAGAGGAGTGCCGCGACAAATAGCGGGCCGACCACCGACAGCAGGGCCAAGGCAAACAGGCCGAATGCGCTGATAACAAAACCGATAGCTGAGCATAGCAAGGTGGCTATGAGGACCATCACCACCAAAAAGCCTGAAAAGACAGCATAGCCGATATCGGGAAGCGTGCCTTGCGTTTCCTGATAATTGGCCGCGATCTTGCGCATAGTGTTAGCGGTTTCAAAGCCGGTGCCTGCCAGCTTGTCATAAAAACCGCCAAGACCGCCCACATCTGCGCCGCCGAGAGCCGTTGCGAACTGGCTTGGCAGGCCGCCAAGCGCAAACATGCCGATCTGGGTTCCGTAAAGCGATGTGACGGCGAAATAGAGAAACGCGAGCTGGCAGCCGCGATAAGCATATTCACGGAATGGATATTGCACAGCCCCGCGCATGATCGCGTAACCCAGCAGCGAAATATAAATCACGATGCCGATCCGCAGCGCAGGCGATACAATGCCGATTATAGCAGCATATTTACCAACGATCGCGCCCAAGGCGGTATTAAGCGCCTCAAACATCGTGGTAAAAACATGATCGCTAAAATCCATTTCGGCACATGGTCCTTTTGGTTGGTTTCTATTGGGTCAGTTGAAGCTGTGACTTGGCGAATGCTGCTGCGCGGCAGTTGGTCGTGACCACCGCAGGCTGCGCGCTCGTAGGAGTATTCGAGCCTGCCCAGCGCCGACAAATTTCCTGCATTGGCTCGATCTCGGCAGGGTGGGCAGCATAATATTTCCAAGTTCTGGCTGGCATATCGCCGTCAGTCCCGTCCGAGGTTTCAGACACGCCGCACCCCGCGAGCAACAACAGGATCGTCAGAGGTGCGGCCCGCATAGTCATTGCCCCTGGTAGTAGCGGCTTGCTGCATCAAGCTTTTGTACCAAGGCGGCTTGACCCTCGGCGGCGCGAGCGCGTTCCTGTGCTTGTTGCTGCAAAGCGATGGCCTGCAAGCGCAGCTGGTCATTCTGCATGGCGGCAGATTCCAACTGCAATCTTGCGGTTAGATCGGCGACTTCTTTGGCTGTGGATGCGGTCGCCAAGCGTGTGCGCAGTTGGTCGA
>NZ_PYIA01000002.1:0-38629 GCF_013265645.1 Sphingopyxis sp. BSNA05
CCTGATCCATCGCGAGCAGCGCGGAGCCGAAAATATTCCGGTCCTGGTTGACCATGCGCTTGATATCGCGTTCCATGAATCCGCGCCGGTGGAGACGTTCATACAGCATGTTCACCATGTCGGGAACCAGCGGACTGTTGCGGCTGTTATGGACCTCGAAACTGTCCGGATCGCTGACGCCCAGTTCGATAAGCTGTTGGCGAACACGATCATCGCGGCCGACAAGAACCGGCGTGCCATAACCGCCATCGCGGAACTGGATCGCGGCCCGCAATACAACGGCTTCTTCGGCTTCGGCGAATATGACGCGTTTCGGCGACAGGCGGCAGGCTTCGTAAGCCTGGGTAAGAACCGATGTGGTCGGATTGAGTCGCGCCTTCAGGCTCTGCCGGTAGGCGTCGAGATCCTCGATCGGCTTCTGGGCCACACCGCTATCCATGGCCGCTTTGGCCACGGCGGCGGACACCACGTCCATCAGGCGCGGGTCAAAAGGTGCCGGAATGATATATTCGACGCCAAAGCTCGGTGCTTTTCCGCCATAAGCGGCCGCCACTTCTTCCGGAACCTGCTCGCGCGCCAGCTCGGCAATCGCATGCGCTGCCGCCACTTTCATTTCCTCGTTGATCCGGGTCGCGCGGACATCCAGCGCCCCACGGAAGATGAAGGGGAAGCCGATGACATTATTGACCTGGTTGGGATAGTCGGACGCCCGGTGGCGATAATCGCGTCGGGACGCGCGGCCTTGGCATCGGGCGGGGTGATTTCCGGATCGGGATTGGCCATGGCGAAGATGATTGGCTGCGGCGCCATATCCTTGACCATTTCCGGCTTCAGGGCTCCGGCTGCGGACAGGCCGAGGAAAACGTCGGCACCGGACAGCGCGTCGGTCAGCGTCCTGTCATCGGTATCGATCGCATGGGCGGATTTCCACTGGTCGACATCGTCGCGACCGCGATAGATCACACCGGTCCTGTCACACATGGTCAGATTGTCATGCGGTACGCCGAGGCTCTTGATCAGCGATGCACAGGCGATGGCAGCGGCGCCCGCGCCATTGACGACAACCTTGATATCCTCGATCTTGCGATCGGTCAGCAGGCAGGCGTTGATGAGCCCGGCGGCGGCGATGATCGCGGTGCCGTGCTGGTCATCGTGGAACACCGGAATATTCATCCGGTCGCGCAAAGTCTGCTCGATGATGAAACAGTCAGGCGCGGCAATATCTTCCAGATTGATGCCGCCAAAGCTGGGTTCCATGAGCTGGACGGCATTGATAAATGCGTCTGCGTCCTCGGTGTCGAGCTCCAGATCGATCGAATCGACATCGGCGAAGCGCTTGAACAGGACGGCCTTGCCTTCCATCACGGGCTTGGCAGCCAGCGCGCCGAGATTGCCGAGGCCAAGAATTGCGGTGCCGTTGGAAATGACTGCGACCAGATTGCCTTTGGCGGTATAATCGTAGGCCTTTGAGGGGTCTTCGGCGATGGCACGGACCGGAACGGCAACACCGGGCGAATAGGCGAGGCTGAGATCGCGCTGGGTCGCCATCGGCTTGGAGGCAATGATCTCGATTTTCCCTGGGCGACCGTGGGAGTGAAACAGCAGAGCTTCCCGTTCGGAAAATTCTAGATCATTATCGTTCTGGTCGGCCAAATTTTGTCTCCGCATAGCTGTGGTCGGCGCGATTGTGCCGATCGAACGTTCAGGTTCCGCTCGGGACCTACTCTTTTTGTCCCTGAGCCGCAATATCAAGTAAAAATCAATAGGATGCGATCGCTACTCTTTTATGTCCAGCCGCAGTCCGCTATCGCAGGCCCATGGCAATCCAGACTCGGGACAAAGCAGAAAATAAGGCAAAAGACAGCGCGCCGAAAGGGGCCAAGGTCACGCCGATGATGGAGCAATATTTCGGTCTGAAGGAAAAGGCCGGCGATTGTCTGCTTTTCTACCGGATGGGCGACTTTTTCGAGCTGTTTTACGAGGATGCAAAGCTGGCTGCGGCAGCGCTGGATATCGCGCTGACCTCGCGCGGTAAAAATGCCGGGGATTCCATTCCCATGTGCGGCGTACCCGTACATTCGGCGGAAGGCTATCTGGCGAAGCTGATCCGGTCCGGGTTCAAGGTGGCGATCGCCGAACAGACAGAAACCCCGGCCGAGGCCAAAGCGCGCGGCGGCTACAAGGCCTTGGTCGCGCGGGACATCATCCGCTATGTGACCGCAGGCACCCTGACCGAAGATAATCTGCTCGATGCGCGCAGCGACAATATGCTGGTGGCGCTGGCCGAGGTGCAGGGCGAGATCGGACTCGCCGCGGCAGATATTTCGACCGGCAATTTCGAACTGGCGACGATTTCTGACGATGCGCTCGATGCCGAACTGGCGCGGATCGCGCCATCGGAAATCATCTGTCCTCCATCATTACTGCCGCGGCTGCACAAGGCAACCGGCTGGGCCAAAGACAATTTTGACAGCGGCCGGGCGGAAAAACGGCTGCGCGAGCATTTCGGTGTGGCGACGCTGGACGGAATGGGCGAGTTTTCGCGGGCCGAACTGGCCACCGCCGGCGGTCTGGTCGCCTATGTCAACCATGTGTCGCAAGGCCATGCTCCCTATCTGCATCCGCCGAAACGGCGCGAAACGCGGGAGTTTCTCTCGATCGATGGACCAACCCGGGCGAGTCTGGAGATTGACCGGACGCTGGCCGGCGGACGCGAGGGCAGTCTGCTCCACGCGATTGACCGGACGGTTACCCCCGCCGGGGCCCGCTTGCTGGCGCGCGATCTGTCCGCGCCCCTTTTGCCGAACAGCCGATCAACCGGAGGCTTGGGCTGGTGCAATGGTTCCACGACGGGTCGGCGATCCGCGACGATGTCCGCACCGAGTTGAAGGCGCTACCCGATATCGGCCGGGCGCTTGGCCGTGTGTCGGCCGGCCGGGGCAGTCCGCGCGATCTCGGGCAGATTCGCGATGGCCTTGCCGGCGCGCGGGTGTTGCGCGAGCGGCTGGCGCTGGTGGCGGGTCTGCCGGAATTGCTCGACAATATCCTGCCCGCGCTCGACGGCCATGGCGCATTGGTCGACCTGCTGGAACAAGCGCTGGTCGAGACGCCGCCGACCGAAATGGCCAATGGTGGCTATATTGCGACGGGGTTCGATCCCGCGCTGGATGAGTTGCGCAGCGCCGGTTCCGACGGTCGCCAGGCGATTGCCACGCTCGAAGCACGCTATCGCGAGGCGACGGGCATCAACACACTGAAGATCAAGCATAATGCCGTGCTCGGCTATTTTATCGAGGTGCCCGCCCGCCATGGCGACAGCCTGATGGCTGAAAATTCGGGTTTCACCCATCGCCAGACGCTCGCCGGGGTGGTGCGCTTCAACTCGACGGACCTGCACGAAGAGGCGGTGCGCGTGTCGCAGGCCGGAGCCCATGCGTTGGCCGCCGAGGCCGCGCATTTCGAAGAACTGGTCGGCAGGGTGCTGGCCCGCAAGCAGGAAATTGGCGAAAGCGCCGACGCGCTGGCCCGGATCGATGTCTCCGCCGCGCTCGCCGAACGCGCCGCCGAGGGGCAGTGGTGCCGCCCCGAATTTGTCGATGGCAATATGCTCGATATTCAGGCTGGCCGCCATCCGGTGGTGGAAGCGGCGCTGTTGGCCAAGGGCGAGGCCTTTGTCGCCAATGATTGTGCGCTTGCCAATGACGAGCGTCTGTGGCTGGTTTCCGGTCCCAATATGGGCGGTAAATCAACCTTCCTCCGGCAAAATGCGCTGATCGTGATTCTTGCTCAAGCTGGCGGTTTCGTTCCGGCAGCGTCCGCGAAGCTCAGCCTTGTCGACCGGCTGTTCAGCCGCGTCGGGGCTTCGGACAATCTGGCGCAGGGCCGCTCGACCTTCATGGTCGAAATGGTCGAAACCGCCGCAATCCTGTCGCAGGCGACCGAGAAAAGCTTCGTCATACTCGACGAGGTGGGCAGGGGCACCTCGACCTATGACGGGCTGGCGCTGGCTTGGGCTGTGGTCGAGGCGGTGCACGAAACCAATCGCTGCCGCTGCCTGTTTGCCACCCATTATCATGAACTGACCCGGCTGGCCGACCGGCTCGACGCGCTGTCGCTGCACCATGTGCGCGCGCGTGAGTGGAAGGGCGATCTGGTGCTGCTGCACGAACTGGCGAAAGGCCCGGCGGACAGAAGCTATGGCCTGGCGGTGGCGAAGCTCGCGGGCATCCCCAAACCGGTGCTCAACCGCGCCAAGGCGGTGCTCGACAAGCTGGAGGCCGGCAAGGCAGAAACCGGCGGACTGGCCGCCGGTCTTGGCGATTTGCCGCTTTTCGCCGCGAGCCTCGCGGAAGGAGAAGAAAAATCCGACGGTTTGCGGGAGGCGCTGGGTGCGATAGACGTAGACGCGCTGTCCCCGCGCGAGGCGCTCGACCAGCTTTACGCCCTGAAGGCGCAGCTCGAACAGGAATGATGAAATGAAAAAGTGGATCGTGATCTTGTTGGCCGTGGCGATTATCGGCGGCGGAGCCTTCGTCTACAACACGCGCAGCGCCAATGCCGAGCCGCTTGAGATCGGTGTTACGGCCCCGGATTTCACGACGACCGGTGCGCTGGCCGGCGAGGAATTCCAATTTTCGCTGTCCGAAAAGCTGAAAGACGGTCCGGTGGTGCTTTATTTCTTTCCCAAGGTCTTTACCGAGGGCTGCACGATCGAAGCCAATATGTTCGCCGAAGCCACAGCCGAATTCAACGCTGCGGGGGCTACCGTGATCGGGATGTCCGGCGATGATATCGAGGGTTTGAAAAATTCTCCATCTCCGAATGCCGCAACAAGTTTGCGGTTGCCCGCGCCGATGACCAGATCATCAACGGCTATCAGGTCCGCATGGCACCGGGGCTCGCAATGACCAACCGGACGAGCTATGTCATCGACCAGCAGGGCAAAATCGCCTTTGTCCACAGCGCGACAAAGCCGCACGGCCATGTTGCCGGCACGCTGGAAATAGTCAAAGCACTGGCCAAAGCCGATTAAATACTTGCATTTGCCGCAAGGCTAGACTGAAAGATGCCCATGACCGATCACGCACCCGATCCCGCCATGCTCGCAAAAGCGGAAACGCTCACCGATGCCTTGCCTTATCTGCAACGCTATGCGGGCAAGACCTTTGTCGTCAAATATGGCGGCCATGCCATGGGCGATGCTACGCTGGCGCGCAATTTCGCGCAGGATATCGTGCTGCTCAAGGCGGTCGGGATCAACCCGGTGGTCGTGCACGGCGGCGGACCGCAAATCGGTGCGATGCTGGCACGGGTCGGCGTCGAGAGCGAATTTGTCGACGGGCTGCGGGTTACCACGAAGGAAACCGCGGAAATCGCGGAAATGGTACTCTCCGGCGCGATCAACAAGGAACTGGTCAGCTGGATCGGCCAGGCCGGCGGCAGCGCCATCGGCATTTCCGGCAAGGACGGCGGTTTTGTCAAGGCGTCCAAGCTGCGCCGCACCAATCGCGATCCGGACAGCAATATCGAACGGATCATCGATCTCGGCTATGTCGGCGAGCCCAGAAGAGTGGATCGCAGCGTGGTCGACCGGATTTCCGCTGCCGGGATGATCCCGGTCATCGCGCCAATCGGCGTGGGTGACGATGGCGCAACCTATAATATCAACGCCGACACCATGGCCGGAGCCGTGGCCTCGGCTCTGCGCGCAGCGCGGCTGTTCCTGCTGACCGACGTCCCGGGCGTGCTCGACAAGCAGGGCGAATTGCTGACCGATCTCGACCCGACCAAGATCCAGGCTCTGGTGGATGAAGGCACCATCACCGGCGGCATGATTCCAAAGCTCGAGACCTGTGTGAAAGCGGTTCAGGAAGGCGTCGATGCGGCGGTTATCCTCGATGGCCGGATTCCGCACGCGATGCTGCTGGAAATCTTCACCAGCAGGGCGCGGGTACACTGGTGCGGGATGATTTCGATACGGTTGATTAAACCGCTCGCTGTCCTATATATGTGATACAGCAATTTTCTGGCGGAATCCGTGACAAATCACTGGCCGCTCTACCAGATTATCGATAAAGGGGCCGCCATGGCATTCGCAATTCTTCAAATCATCTCCATCCTGCTCAACGTGGCGATAACCGTCATCATCGTGCAGGCGATCATGAGCTGGCTGCTCGCGTTCAATGTGATCAATCTGCAAAATGATATCGCCCGGGCGATCTGGACCACGCTCGATGCGCTGACCGCGCCGATCTACCGGCCGATCCGGCGGATCATGCCGGACTTCGGAGCCATTGATCTGACCCCGATGGTTGTGATCATCGGTATCATCATATTGCAGGATGCAATCCTGCCCCCGATAGCCCAGGCTCTGCTCGGTTGACCGCAGCACAGATCATTGACGGCAAGGCTTTCGCCGCCGGCCTGCGTGAACGGATCAGGGAGGCCGTACCCGCCTTTGTGAAACAGGCAGGGCGCGCACCGGGACTGGCCGTGGTGCTGGTCGGCGAGGACCCCGCCAGCCAGGTCTATGTTGCCTCCAAGCACAAGGCGACCATCGCCGCCGGCATGGAAAGTTTCGAACACCGTCTGCCCGCCAATGTCGCCCAGGACGACCTGATCGCACTGGTCGAGCAGCTGAACGCCGATGACACCGTGGACGGCATATTGGTGCAATTGCCGCTGCCCGAAGGTCTCGATGAAAAAGCCGTGGTCATGGCGATCGATCCGGACAAGGATGTCGACGGCCTGCATGTGATCAACGCCGGCCGGCTGGCCAATGGCGAGGACGCGATGATCCCGTGCACACCGCTCGGCAGTCTCATGCTGCTGAAAGATACATTGGGCGACCTCACCGGGCTGGACGCCGTGGTCGTTGGCCGCTCGATATTGGTCGGCAAGCCGATGGCGCAGCTGCTGCTTGGTGAAAATTGCACCGTCACCATGGCGCATAGCCGGACCCGGGACCTTCCCGACGTCGTCCGCCGCGCCGATATTGTCGTGGCTGCCGTCGGCCGGGCCGAGATGGTCAAGGGTGACTGGCTGAAAGACGGCGCCGTGGTTATCGATGTCGGTATCAACCGGCTCGCCCCGGAACCGGGCAAGGACAAGGGGCGTCTGGTTGGCGATGTCGCCACCGCCGAAGCCATGGATCATGTCCGGGCCATTACCCCGGTACCGGGAGGGGTTGGCCCGATGACCATTGCAGTGCTATTGCGCAATACGCTGGTCGCCGCATCCGCGCGCGCCGGACTGGAGAAACCGGAGGGTCTGTAATGCGCCTGTTTGCCGCGATCGGAATTGCACTGATGCTTTCGAGCTGTGCCAGCGGCGGCGGGCGTCTCAACGACCGGGAACGTTACAACCGGGTCATTGGAAAGCCGGTCGCAATCCCAGCGCCATCGTCAAGGCGGAGCTGTCCTTTGCCAGGCTGGCGCAGGAAAAGGGCCAGTGGACGGCATTTCGCGACACCGCCGCCGACGAGGCGATCATGTTCACCCCCGATCTGGTCAATGCGCAGCAATGGCTGAAGGGCAAGGCCGATCCGGCGCAAGCCGTCACCTGGCAGCCGCATAAAATCTACATGTCCTGCGACGGCAGCATCGGTGTATCCACCGGCGCCTGGCAAAGCGCGAGCGGAGCCACCGGCCATTTTACCACCATCTGGCATCAGGAAAATTTCGGCAATCGCAAGCCGGGCAAGGATGTGGAATGGAAATGGATATTCGATGATGGCGTACCGCTGGCTGCGCCGCTGGCGGAGCCCGACTATGTCGAAACCGAGGTCGCTTCGTGCAAAGCGGGGACTGCCGCAGCCTTTCCGCCTGCAGGGCCATCAGACAGAGGCAGGGGCGGGGCATCCGCCGATGGCAGCCTGATCTGGAACGCGTCGTCTGTTGATGGCGGCGGGCGCATCGTTTTGTCGACCTTGCTGAGGATGACGGCAGCTTCAAGCGCGTGCATGAATATAAGGTCGACGCACCGGCATCATGATCGAACTCTTCATCTCCGCCTTCATCACTTTTTCGTGGTGATCGATCCGCCCGGCTGCGCACCGATCTACGCCAGCTTGACCAGCAGCGCGCCACCGCGCGACCGCCGTGTCATGGCCATCCGCGCCATATTCGTTGCCGCGATCATATTGTTGGTTTTCGCCCTGTTCGGCGAGCAGATGCTGAGCGCGCTCGGCATCAGTCTCGACAGTTTCCGTATCGCCGGCGGCATCATGCTGTTCCTGATCGCGCTGGAAATGGTGTTCGAGAAACGCACCGAACGGCGCGAGGACCGGGCGCAGGAGATTATCGAGCAGCCCGAGATCGAGGATGTCTCGATCTTCCCCATGGCCATGCCGATGATCGCCGGACCGGGATCAATTGCCGCAGTGATGCTGCTGACATCCCAGCACGACGGCATCGACAATGCGCTGGTCATTCTTGGCGCCCTCGGCTCGGTGCTGTTGCTGACGCTTTTCGGACTGATCGCGGCCGGACCATTGATGCGGATATTGGGCAACAAGGTCGAGGCGGTGATCACCCGGGTGCTTGGTGTGCTGCTCGGCGCGCTCGCCGTGCAATTTGTGGTCGACGGGCTGAACGCCAGTTTCTGACGGTTGTTTCACGCATCCCGTGGCCAGCCGTTCATCCGGTATTTCCTATTGCCGACGGCTCCCAAGTCGTTCTTGCCGGGCTGTCTGCCGGGAAGCGCGCTCGATGATGCGTGGGCTTCCCGGTCACTGGTTGATCACACCGGCCTGCAGCAATACCTGAAAGGCGCGTTCGGCCAGTATCGGATTGGTGATCAGGCGCTTGAGCAATTGCTCTTGGCTTTCGTCACTTGCGTTGCCATAGGTGGCAACCAGCCGGTCCCACGATTCCCGCGAATCCTCGATCCGACCGTTTTCGCATAAACCATGGCCATGGCGATATCATAATAGGGTCCGACGCCGGTGCTCGACGGGATGATTCTCTCTGCGACTTCCAGCGCCTGCCTGTCCTTGCCCTCTGCCATCAGGGTCAGCACCAGAGCGGTTTCCGCAACCAGTGACCCGCGAGGATCGAGCGCGATCGCCCGTCTAAGATACTGGGTTCCGTCAGGGTCGCCGCACGCGAACAGGAAGGCCCCGGTCTGGGCCTGAATCGTTGCTTCATACGGGTCCAGTGCCGCGGCCTTTTCTGCGAATTCCTTTCCCCGAATGCAATTGCCGTTGAAAAAGCTCGACCTGGCCAGCGCGAAATTTGCCGATGCATTTTCGCGACCGCGAACCATCGCCCGGCGGGCATATTCCAGCCCTTGCTCGGGATTGGGGTCCCGGCCCGTCGCCTCTTTGCGCAAAAGGAAATGAACGAGGCCGCGGCGAGAATCTGGCTGTCAAAAGGATCTGCCACTAGCGATTTCTCGATGCAGGACTCGACCACCGGCAATTGGTCGGGGTCGCGGTTGGCCCGATAGCTTTCGAACCGGAGCAGGCAGGGATAGCCGATCATGGCATTGTCCGGCAGACGTTTGCGCTGGTCGGTCGCGATCAATCCGTAAATGCTGGTGATCCGGCTCGATATCGGACCGAGCTTTTCGGGATAGTCCGCCGGAGAATCCGGCAGTGCGATCGTCGCTGACCAGATGGTCTCGTTCTGGATCAACGAGGTCAGCAGGAATTTTATCTCCGGACCGCTCGGCCCGGCAACGATCTTGCTTTCGAACAGATATGCATTCTGTCCCTTTACCGAGGCAATGTCCGGGCCGCCGGCCGCCGCCAGCCGCACTTGCGAGGAACGGGCAAAGGCGTCTTCGAAAAACTGCTGGATCTCGACAGACATGTCGCTGCCGACAACGCCGGCCTCGGCCGGTGACGCGGCAATATAGATTTTCGGGGGCAAAGTCTCGTTATCCGATGTCATCGCGGGGCCCGAGGCGTCCGGGTTGGACGAGTTCATCAACCAGATCAGGCCGGCCGCAGCGATCAGCAATATGGCCGACAAGCCGATGAGAGTCAGCCGGTTGTTGAACCAGCGATCGCGAACGGGATCGACCGGCGGCGGGCTATCGCGATCGGCGTCGCCGGGTCCGGCCTCCGGTGCGGCGTTATTCTGCTCGGCTCGCACCGTATGATCGTCGGTTGCAATCTCAACGGCATAATGGCCGATCGGGATGTGCAGGCGTGTCGCGCTGTGATGCGCATTATAATATGTGCCGAGCATCTTGCGCAGCCGGCCGACCTGAACGCGGGGATAGCTGTCGGCCTGAACGTCAAAATCCTCGGTGCGGCCGAGTCCGTCCACGGCGACCTGATAGGCTTTCGGCGGATTGCCAGGATTGGAAATCGCCTCTTCGACCAGATAGCTCAACAGTTGCGACATGACCGGTGAACGGATGAAATCCGGTGATTGCAGCAAAGTGTGGGTTTCCGCGCGGAGCAGCCTCGCGCGTTGCTCATCGGAAATTGGTGAGGCCATTATCCCGGTCTCCCTTTGTTTGCAATACTATCAGATACTGCCGGAAACTGCACGATACTTATATTTACAGATCGAAATTTCACTGGAACGATACCCAGTCGCGCAGGCTGATCCAGCCTTCGCTGCCAACGATGATATGATCGTGCACGGTCAGCCCGAGTTCCTTTGCTGCCTTCAGCAGCCTGCGGGTCGCGTCGATGTCGCCTTCGCTGGGGTCCGGATCGCCCGACGGATGGTTATGCGCGAGGATCAGCGCCGATGCGTCGACGGCGAGCGCCCGTTTCAAGATTTCCCGGGGATAGATGGGGGCTTCGGAAATCGTGCCTCTGCTGACGACTTCATCACAGATCAGCCGGTTCTTGCTGTCCAGAAACAATACCCGCACTTCCTCCACTGGAAGGCGCGCCATGGCGACAATCAGATATTCGATCACGTCATCGGCCTTGGACAGGCAAATGCGGTCCAGCATCTTGTCCCTGGAAGACACGAGCATCGCCTCGCGCACCAGCGATATTATGGCCTGGGCAGGCGCGCTTTTGGCGGGCCGGGATTCGGAATGCAGGACCGCCCCGATAGAGCCGAATTCGGCAATCAGGGCTGCGGCGACCGCAGATGCATTGTCTATTTTGCAAGTTGGAAAAGTCGCTCCAGGATCTGTCGACCCCGTACCGCCGAAGACGTTGCTGATGACGGTAAGTGCCCATCGCCAGAACAATCAGCATCGGATAGGCCCAGAAAGCCACTATTACGTAATACGCTTGCGGAAGAAGTTCCGGAATAATCATCAGGGGAATATGAGAGAGCACTTGAATTACCTGCATGGAACATAGCCATAACGTCCAGTATCTTTCTGCATACAAGGCCAGTCCAATGAAGGCGGCCAACATTGCCATATCACTAATCAAAATACCGATTTCGGGCTGCGAGAATCGGAGGTTTGAAAGGGCGGCCGCGATCATCGACAATGCCACACCGACGATGAAGACAATCACGGCCCTTCTTTCGGGCTGCCCACCTTTGACTGTCGAATAAATACAGACGACCGCCAAGAGGGAGAAGAAGAATTCGATCCGGCCCATTATCTCTCAACCGGACCAAATAATCTTGGTGCGGTCAAGATTTGCCTGTATTTTTCAGGCGTTTTCGACAATGCGGAGCGGAGCTGATGTCTCGGCGCTGCCCGATGTAGGGTTCGGCGGGCATTCGGCAAAATCGCCCCAACTGACAGTGCGCAATCCGGCTTCTTCACGATCCGCGACAAGATGCCCATGTGCATCTACCACGTCGCGGTAGCACCGGGCCGTTCTCGCTGCAGCGGCGATCAGCTTTTCCGAAGCATCCATTCCTGCAGTCAACGAAAAACGCGTTCCGGGGGCCATGCGGGCAGCGGCGATACTGCTCATCAATTCTCCCATCTGGACCATGGTCAGATTGAGGGATTTCTCGACCTCATGGATTTTTGTGGCGATGGGGCGGGCGGCTTCAATACGTTGCTTCAACATGTAACTCTCCGGACGCCGGGGGAGGCCGGCGCTTACTAGTGACAAAACATGCAGAGATTAGTTCGAACCCAGCAACCTGCTCACGACTATTGCGGCGAGGCAGACGAAGGCAAATGCAAAGGCGAGTTTGACCGACAAGTCGGCAATTGCCCAGATTCGCGCTCCCTTGCTCAGATCGTTACCAGTTTCTCCCTGCTTGCGGAACGGCACCGAGAGCAGCGAGCCTGACAAAGTGGAATAAGACTGATAAGCCGATTGCACTTCCCTGACCCGGTCCGGTGACGCTGCCTGTTGTCCAGGCAAGGGATAAACTGCGTCGGAATGCGGCTTTTGCACAATCCCAATATTCTTGGGTACAAAAATTTGGGTGCCAGACCTTCGTGATCGGCAAGCATCCGGGCCGCCGCCTTGCTGCTGGTCACTTGCAGCTTTTGCCGTGCAGACCGCAGGCGTTCGTTTATGACATTGGGGGTTACGCCGACCTCCTGGGCCGCGGTTTTCGCGTCATGGCCGAGCAAAAGCAGGTGAAGAACCTGCTTCTCTTTCTCGTTCAGATTATCGCAACGGGCTATGGTCATATGTCAATCTTATGTCAGGGGCGATCATTTGGCAAAAAGAATGGTCCACTTGTTTGCTAACTGTCCGATCTCATTGGGTAACAAATATATTTCATCAGGTTAAGAAGGGGTAAAATTCTCTGTTACCGCTACAAAGCGTAAATGAAATTCGATAATTTACAATTAACTCCGTCGGATTCCTGCCGGTTGGCCGAGGGTAACATTAACTTGTTACATCCACGCGACCGGTGACACGGGTTGAAACTCATGCATATCCTGCGAGCCCCCCATATTCCTACCTGTTCGGCAAGAAGCCCTTGGCGACGACCTGACTTGGAACGGCTGCACGACGATTCCGGTTTCCGGAATTCCGATCTGCCCGCTGCTGGAAGGGCGTCGTTTGGAGCGAAAGGAATATTCTGGTCAATATTTCTTCGCTGCAATGGGTTTCCGAGCCAGTTTGGAAGAAGCTATTGCACCCGCTATGCTTTTTCGGACTTTCAAATCCGGGTTGATCCATCGCCTCCCATGATTGGATCAACCCGGAGATGATTTTTCGGTTCATGATGGAACCAATGTTTTGGGTGGCGTTTGGTAGTTTAGAGTAGTGTAAAGATTGTAAACGTTATGATTAAGTTCCAACGCAGGGCGCTGAGCAAGAGAGAGAAAGAGCTATTTCTCGGGAATCTGGTGACCTGGGGATCTCTCTTATCTGCCGTGGCTCTTGCGATCGCTCTCGTCCCCGTCAGCGCGGCGGAAGGCGATCATAATGCAATGACCTCCAGTGTCGAGGCCGTCCCTCTGGACCTGTACAGCAAACAGGGCTGACGCCCGGGCGCGTTCCGCGCGAAATCTCTTGGAAACAAATCTTCGGTTATATATCGAACCGCGGCTATCCAGCTGCATTCAGAATCTACGCGCTTCCTCCACCAGCATGACCGGGATACCGTCGCGAATCGGATAGGCCAGCCCGGCCGCCTCGCTGATCAGCTCGCCCGCCTCTGCATCATGCACGAGCGCCGTCCGGGTCACCGGACAGACGAGTATCTTCAGCAATTCCGGATCAATACTCCGAATTCCGGTGCCAGCGGGCTGGCTCTGTCCCGCCCGATCACTCATTGCAACGTGACCCGGTCATCATCGCCGTCCTGGCGTCCGAAAACTGCAACAGCTGGATGATCAGTTCGGCCCGATTCGCCAGTCCGTCCACTTCGAGCAGGGCCTGTTTTGAGGCCGCATCGAAAGGTGCGATCTGGGCAATGCCGTTTACGAACGCCATGTCGTCGAGCCGGCCGATGCTGTCCCAGTCCACCTGATAGCCCTGGAGCTCGGCAAATTTGCGTGATTCGATCTCGAGCGCGGCGCGTTCGGCGCTGGCCAGCACCTCGTCCTTTTCCAGATCATCCTCGATTTCCGCCCGGACCTGGCGGAATGCCGTGGACGCATCGATCTCTTCGACAATCCGGAAACGGGCGACGCCTTCCAGAACGACGTTGAACCGTCCGTCGTCGAGCGCCTCGATATCGATAATCTTGCCGAGGCAGCCGACGTTGAACAGGGCAGGGTGATTGCCGGCTTCCTTGGGCTGGATCATGCCGATCTGCCGGTCCCGCGCCATCGCATCATTGATAAGCGCGCGGTAGCGTTCCTCGAATATGTGCAGAGGCAGATGCATGCCGGGAAACAATAGCGCCCCGGCCAGCGGGAAAATCGAGAGCCTTTTGGTTTCGCTCATCCGAACAGCACGGCGCTGAGCTTGCGGCGGGTTGCCGCAACCCATTCATCCTCAAGGCCGACCATTTCGAACAGGGACAGCAGTTTCTGCCGCGCGGCGCCTTCGTTCCAGTCCTTGTCTGCGGCGATGATGGTCAGCAGATGCTCTGCCGCCGCGTCATGGTCGCCGGTGGCGATCAGCGCACTGGCAAGGTCGAATCGGGCCTGGTGGTCCTTGTCATTGGCGGCCACGGCAGCCTCCAGCGCTTCCAGAGCGCCTTCGTCGGGCTTGTCTTTTGCCAGTTGCAGCGTCGTCTGCGCCCGCTCGATCGCCGGGTCGCTGCGCAATTCTTCCGGCAGTCCGGCGAGCGCGGCTTCCGCCTGCTCTATATGGTCAGCGGCGACCAGCGCGCGAATCAGTCCGCCGACCGCTTCGACATTGTCGGGTGCCATGTCGGCGATCTGCGCGAAAACCCCGGCGGCGCGCTCGGCGTCGCCTTCGGCCAGTACTTCCTCACCCATGGCGAGCAGGGGCGCGATATCCTGTTTCGGCTCTTCGCCGCCGCCGACCGGTAATTGTCCGAGCAGCTGGTCCAGTGCGCCGGTCAGCTGGCTTTCCGAGCGGGCGCTGGTCAGGTCGGCCACCGGCTTGCCCTGGAAAATCGCGTAAACGGTCGGAATCGACTGCACCTGGAATTGCGCGGCAATGAATTTATTCTCGTCAACATTGATCTTGGCCAGCACCACGCCCTTGTCGGCATAAGCGGCGGCGACTTTCTCCAGCATCGGCGTCAGCGCCTTGCAGGGGCCGCACCATTCTGCCCAGAAATCGAGAATCACCAGCTTGTCCATGCTCGGCGTCACGACCTCGCGCTGGAAGACCTCTACCGCTTTCTGTTCTTCAACCGTCAGTCCTGCTGTTGCCACATCATGCTCCTGTTATAGCGCGGGACCAATGCCCGGACTCGCGCCCAAATCGTTTAACTTGTGCGCTTTATGTGGGGTGCGGGACGTTAATGCCAAGGATATTTTTGCATTTGTAGCGAACCAGTGTGTGATTGGGGCTTGCGGGGTATAAAAACCCATGCTAACCGCGCGCCTCAACTGCTGCTGACCAAGTGATTACCCGAGTGTCGCAGCAACGCCGAGCGGGCGTAGCTCAGGGGTAGAGCACAACCTTGCCAAGGTTGGGGTCGAGAGTTCGAATCTCTTCGCCCGCTCCAGTTTTCCGGTAAAAGCGAACATGCGGCGCATGTTTGCCCGAAAAACTCCCGACCGCAAGGGAGGGTGGGTCACCCAAATCTCCCGTAGCGCAATTGCCCTGCGAGTTTCCCATTCAAAAAATGGTAATCCGGCGGATTGTTATCCGGAAAACTTCCGGAACCAGGTAAAACGGGCTCGTCCAAATATCCTAGTCAATGCCCAGGGCCGCGAATCCCTCCTCGGTGAGTTTTATCTGCTTATCGCTGATCACCGGATAAGAGCGGATGAAAGTGTCGCGGTTCTTGCCGGGAAAACGGTGTTTGAACTCCTGCGCCAGTTTGCGGGCTTCCTCGCTGTGGCCGCCATGGTGCATGGTGACCATCATGCCGGCGACAATCTGCAGCGTCCGCTGCGGTGATTCGAGAATTTTTCGTGCCCAGACCACGGCTTCGTCATATTGGCCCAGCGCATTATAGGCCGCGACCATGACCGTCTGCATATGCACTTTCCAGGGTCCTGCGGGCTGAGACGCATCGCGATCCCCATATTCTCCAGAGCCCGTTCCGGCTGGCCGGACATCGCCTGGATGCTCGCCAGGCCGGAATAGGCAAGCGCAAAGCTGGGCGCCAGCGACTTGGCCGTCTCCAGATGCATCATTCCGGTGTCAATCTCGTGCAGGATCAAGTGCGACCGGGCCCGGATAAGATGGCAAAACGGGTCGAACGGGTCGAGATCGAGAGCGGTCTTGGCTTCCCGGCACATCAGCGCCGCGACCGGCCGTTCGTCATCAACCAGCTTCTGGAACAATTTCCAATATTGAATCTGCGCCAGTCCGGCATGCGCGCGGGCAAAGGTGGCGTCGCCCTCAATCGCGCGCCTGAAATGGATTTCCGCCTGGCCGTAATCCGGGCGATCATGATGAAATGCCTGTGACAGGCCGAGATGGAACTCCTCCCACGGCGAGATTTCGGCCGGCGTATTGAGCCGCATTTTCTCGATTTCATGCTGGGTGAGGCGGCCTTCGAGAGTGGCTGCGATGCGGGCTACGGTCTCCGCCCGCACCTCATGCAACGCCTCGACCAGCGTGGTGAGCTGGTCGGTCCAGATGACCGAATTGTCATGGGTGTCGGCAAGTTCGACCAGGATCACCAACTGGCCGGACTTGATTTCGATCATTCCGGACAGGCAATATTCGACTTTCAGGGACTGGCCGATTTCGCCGGGACTGGATTCGAAGGACGGAAAGCGGAAACAGGATCCGCGCGCGATCACCCGGACCCATCGCAGGCGGGACAGCGCGGTTATCATGTCATCGGGCAAGGCCGTCGCCACCGCTTCATGCCCCGACAGATCGCCGCGCCGGCTGAACGGCAAAATGGCGATAGTGGGCCTTCTCGATGAAGCGTCGCTTTTCTTCAGCGGCAGGGTTTCGCTGGTGACCTTCGTCTTGCTGGCGGCGCGGGTGATGGCACAGAGAATCCGGAAGCCTTCACCATGGACGGTACCGATGATCCTGTGCGGTCGCACCGTATCGCCCAACGCCTTGCGCAGCGCCTTCACCTGGCTCGAAAGCGCGGTTTCGGATATCGACCGGCCAAGCCAGATCACCGCATTGATCTGCGCCTTGGTCACCAGCCTGCCATCGGCTTTCACCAGCAGCAACAGCAGTTTCATCGCCTGTGGTTGCAGGGGGGCCGGCTCATCGTCCCTGGTAACTTCAAATCGGCCCTCGTCGACCAGAAATTCTGCGATATTATACTGCATATTGACCCTGATACTCGTCTAGGCAGGGTCCGGAAAAATCTCCAGACTATCCACGAAAAATCCAGAATTGGCCGCCGTTTTCTTATATTTCTCCGGCTATTCATAATCGCATTGAATATGAAAAACCAGTTTTGGAGGTCTGTGCGATGGACATCATCCGGGTCGAGGTTGACAGTCGCGTGTTGGTACACGAGCAAAAGCAGGAGATGCTGCTGCAGCTACAGCGGGCAGTCGACGCTATCTATGGCGGCAAGGCAAGTCTGACGGTGGAGCCCAATATCCAGCATTTGCGGCAGCGCTGGGCGAGCGAGCGCTCGCGGCCGGCTAGACATATCATGGAGTTCGGCAGAAACTCGGCGGCAGCACGACTGGCTAGGGCTGATCATCGCAACGGGTGCCGTCCGTTGCCTGGTGCCTGTCTCAGTCTGCCGGGCAGCGCTCCCGCTGCTCGAGAATCGCCGTAACCAGTGCCAGATCCTCCGGCTTGTCCACGTCGATCGCGGCTTCCGCGGTCGTCAGTATCACCGGTTCGGCTCGCAGACCCATGCGCTCGCCGGCCTGCGCCATCGCCTGACGGAATCCGATTGTCCGGCTGAGCGCGCGCAACAGCAACGAGGGGCCGAAATGGGCGAAAATCTTCCAGCCCTTCTTGCGGTCCTTCTCGACCGATGACCAGAAGGCCACCGCCGGCTTTGCACGATCATCGAGCAAGGCGAAGAGATTGGCGCCGCTATAGGCGCCGCCTCGAAATTTCAGCCAGGTGCGGCGGGCGTCGGGATAGGCGGCGAGCATGGTCCGGCGTTCGACCACGCCGACCGCAACATCCTGACCGCTGTGCCCCTCGAAAAACCGTCCAATATCGCGCGGGTCAGCAGCGCATTGTCCGCCGTGGTGACCAGCACCGGCCAGGGCGCGATGTCGCTACCGATTACGCCGTGAATGCTGGTGGCGATGCCGTCGTTGGACGGTACGAAGGCGATGCTCTCATGTCCGGCCAGGTCGGAAGCGAGCCCCGCTTTCAGGTCGTCAGGCGATTGTGCCATCACCACGATCCTGCCGATATGCGGCGATGCCATCAGCGTCCGTGTCACGCGTTCGAGCATCGTCTGCCCGTGGATCGGGATCAACGCCTTGTAGCGGACGTTGCAATATTCGGCCATCGGATCGCCTTCGGGGCGCTGGCCGGCCAGGATTATCGCCGTCCACAGCGGTTTGCGGGCGGAAGACAGATCACCGGCAGACTTATCGGGTTTACTGGCTGGGGGCACGGGCGTCCTTGTCATGATCCGGCGCTACCGGCGAAAACCGGCTGCGCCGGCCATATGTAGCCGCGCCGACGGCTTTTGCAAAGCGGCGCTTGACGGTGCCCGGTCCGGCAAGCGCCCGAACCGCGAGCCGGTAGACTTTCCCGCAAAATCTGTCCAAGGACAGTCAGCGGCGGATTGGGTCCGCTTGTGTCGTGGCAGAAGATGAGGTCGGGCAGCCGATGGAAATGATATGAGTTCCGAATCATCGCCTGATCCCCGGCGCATCGGTTTCCTGTTCAATCATGACGAACTGCACCAAGTCGCGCATATCGCGCCGATCATCCCGGCGCTGCAGCGACAGGCGCCGACCGCGCGGGTGGAAATCATCACGTCCAGCGACCGGCAGGCCGATGCCGTCCGGCAATTTCTCGATCCGGCCTTGCCGACCCCGGCCTTCTGGTCGATCCGGCCGAACCGCTGGAGCCGGCTGGCCGAGAATATGCTGGGCAGGATGGTGCCGCTCAACCGGCTGAGCAGCCTCAAGCGCAGCACCGAATTGTTCCGTCATTTCGACGCGCTGGTGGTGCCGGAGACCACGACCACCTTTCTCAAGAAAATCGACCCGTCGGCCCGGCCAAAGCTGATCTTCTTCCCGCACGGGGCCGGCGACCGCTCGATCGGATTCTCGCCGGAAATCAGCCTGTTCGACCATGTGCTGCTGCCCGGAGAGAAGACCCGCGACCGGATGCTGGCGGCCGGCGTGATCCGACCGGACAATCACCGCATCGTCGGCTATCCGAAATTCCAGGCTTATGCCGACCATCCGCCAGTGAAGCTGTTCGACAATGACAAGCCGGTGGTCCTCTATAATCCGCATTTTGACCCCCTGCTGTCGTCCTGGTTCCGCTTCGGCGCGCAGATCCTCGACCATTTCGCGAACCAGACGGACTATAATCTGATATTTGCGCCGCATGTCATGCTGTTCCAGCGCAAGCTGCTGGCTTCGGTCGAGCATCGCATGCTGAAGTTACGCCAGCATATCGATCCGCGTTACGCCGCGCTCGACCATATCCATGTCGATATCGGCAGCAGCCGCAGCGTCGACATGAGCTACACCAACGCCGCAGACATTTATATCGGGGACGTCAGCAGCCAGATTTACGAATTTATCCGGACGCCGCGCCCGGCGATATTCTTCAATTCCCACGATGCCGACTGGCAGGGCAATGCCAATTACGACCATTGGAATTTCGGCCCCGTGCTTGATAATGTCGCCGATCTCGGGCCGGCGATAAAGGCCGTGTCGCCACTGCCGGATATATTTCGGGAGGCGCAGACGCGCGCCTTCGACTATTCGTTCGACAGGGATGACAGCAAAGCACCCTCGCAGCGCGCGGCGCAGGCGATCGCCGAATTTCTCGCGCTTTCGTAGCGCGACGGTTCTTGGTCTAAAGCGCAGCCGGTTCGACCGTCAGAAAATCCCTGATCTCGACCGAATTGGGGCCGAGGGTGATCGGGTTCCGCACTCCGGGCAGGACACAGACGTCAAACAATTCGGTGATCGCGCCCTCGAAGCGCAGCCATTGTGCGACATCGCCGGTCGACTGGGATACGATCTGCACGCCGCACCAGGCATCCTGATCCTTTTCCTGCAGCCGGTCGTCCAGCGCCAGTCCCTCGAAATGTCCCTTGCGGGGTTTCGACAGGGTGACGAAGGCATGGTCATTGTGGAACGCCAGGCCGCGCAGAAATCCGGGAAAGAAAGCCAGCGGCACGAAACTGTGGTCGGCCGGATCGAGCCAGCCCAGCTCGCCGGTCCCGGAATTCAGCAACCACACGCGCCCGTCATGGACGCGCGGACTGTGCGGCATCGACAGGCCCTCGGCGATGATGGCATGGCTCTCGACGTCGATGATCAAGCCGCCATCGTCCCGGTGATCCCGCCAGCCGCCCGCAGTGTCCGAGCGTGCGGCGGCGCTGACATATTTTGGCCGGCCGCCAACCATCGCCACGCCGTTGAGATGGCAGCGGTCCTCGGCGATAATCTCGCTGATGAAATCGGGCTTCCACACCGGCCTGAAACTGTGCGTCAGGCTCGGCTCGCACAAGCAGTTGAAGCGGGTGTTGACGAACAGGATCCGTCCGTTCTCTTGTATCCCGATTTCGTGAATGTCGACATTGCCCGTGGTCTGCAGATTGCGCGGCACATAGACCTTGTCGTGCACCTCGTTGGCGGTCTGGCCAGGAGCCAGAACATTTTCCATGCGGACGATCTGGGTCAGCGTGCCGAGATAGATGCGGCTGGCATCGCCGGTCACCCCCATCGCCTGCGGATAGACCGCTTCGTGCAGCGCCAGCTTGCCGTCCGGCCCATGGCCGATCAGATAGAGCCGTCCGGTCTGGTAGGAGGTAAAGCCGATGGAGATATTGTTGCTTTTCAGGAAGGAAGCCAGCCCCGGCGAGAAGCTGATATCGATATTGCCCGGCTCGGAGGCGGCGTCCGGCGCGACATCGGTCGGGACATTTCTGTTTTCCGGGGCGATGGTTTCGGCACCCTCCGCGCCCGGCTTGTCCTTGCTCACATTATCGCTCCCGCTCCGCATCCGTCTTCGGCCAGCAATCCTTCCATAAAAGCGCGGTGGGGCAAAGGGTTAAATGGCGAAGGGGACGGGATGCAGCGTCCGGGGGCAGCCCCGCGGCCCGTCAGAAATCGACCGCGATACCTTTGTGCTCCCAGTCGCCATAGCGGGTGGGGCCCTTGTCGGCGGCAATTTCGTCGGCCTTTTCCAGCGGATCGGGTTCCGGCACCGGCTCGCTCGGGGTGAGATAGGCGGGTGCCTTGACATGGGCAGGGCGTTCGCCGGGTTTTCTATCGCTATCGGTCATATTTTCGCTCGTCCACCAAATTGAATCGTGCCGCTGCAGACCCTATATTGACACCATAAAGACCATATTCAAGCGAGTAGAGACGATGAATTTCATGAAGACAACCATGCTGCTGGCAGCGCTGACTGCGCTGTTCATGGTCTTGGGCTATTCGCTGGGCGGAAGCGGCGGGGCGATTATTGCCCTGATGGTGGCAGCGGGGATGAACCTGTTCACTTACTGGAACGCCGACAAAATCGTCCTGAAAATGCACAATGCGGTAGAGATTGATGGCAAAAGTCACCCCGAATTCTACAAAATGGTAGAAGATTTGTCGAAACGGGCCGGATTGCCGATGCCGAAAGTCTATATTGTCGACCAGGCCCAGCCCAACGCATTTGCCACTGGCCGGGACCCCGAACATTCGGCGGTGGCGGCGACCACCGGCCTGCTGCAGATGCTCAGCCATGACGAGATCGAAGGCGTGATGGCACACGAACTGGGCCATGTGAAGAACCGTGATACCTTGATCATGACGATGGTCGCGACGATCGCCGGCGCTGTATCGATGCTGGCCAATTTCGGTATGTTCTTCCGCGATCGCAACGCCGGTATCGCCGGGATCATGGCGGTGCTGATCGCGCCCTTCGCGGCGATGATCGTGCAGATGGCAATCAGCCGCACCCGCGAATTCGGCGCCGATGCAGCCGCGGCCCAAATCAGCGGCAAACCCTTGTCGCTGGCGTCAGCACTGCACAAGATCTCCGGCGAAGCGGCCCGTATTCCCAATCCGGTAGCCCAGCGCAATCCCGCGGCGTCTCAATTGTACATCGTACCGGGAGGCGTGCGCCAGATGTTCTCGACCCACCCGGCGACCGAAGACCGGATCGCGGCCTTGCAGGCTATGGCGCAGGATGGCGGTTCCGGCGGCTGGTCCACCCGGCCCGACGAGATCGGCAACACGGGCCGCCGGCGCAAGCCGAGCGCCTGGATCCTACGCGCTAGAAACAGCCGGGCTGGAGAGGAAATATTCTCCGGCCTAGCCATCCGCCCGGATGAGATAGTCAAAGGCGGACAGCGCGGCTTTCGACCCTTCACCCATCGAGATGACGATCTGCTTGTAAGGCACTGTCGTTACGTCGCCTGCCGCAAAGACACCGGGAACGGACGTTTCGCAGCGGTGATCAATCTCGATCTCGCCGTATGGAGATCTCTTCACCACGTCGCCCAGCCATTCGCTGTTCGGCATCAGGCCGATCTGGACAAACACACCTTCCAGCGCGACGTCATGCTCTTCACCGCTGTTGCGATCCTTGTAGCGCAGGCCGGTGACCTTCTCGCCGTCGCCTGTAATTTCGGTCGTTTGCGCCGAAACAATGGCGGTCACATTGGGCAGGCTGTGCAGCTTTTTCTGCAGCACGGCATCGGCGCGCATCGCGCTGTCAAACTCGATCAGGGTGACATGGCTGACAATGCCGGCCAGATCGATCGCCGCTTCCACGCCGGAATTGCCGCCGCCGATAACCGCGACGCGCTTGCCTTTGTAAAGCGGGCCGTCGCAATGCGGACAATAGGCGACACCCTTGTTGCGATATTCGGCTTCGCCGGGCACGCCGATGGTTTTCCACCGCGCGCCGGTTGCCAGAATGACCGCTTTTGCCTTCAGCGACCCGCCGCTCTCGGTTGTGAGCGCGAACAGATCGCCTTCACTGCCCGGGCGCGCCAGATCCGCGACGCGCTGCTGGCTGAACACTTCCAGATCATATTCGTTCACATGCCGCTGCAATTCCGCGGTGAGCTTGGGTCCCTCGGTATAGGGCACGGAGATGAAATTCTCGATCCCCATCGTATCCATCAACTGGCCGCCGAACTGTTCGGCGATGATGGCGGTGCGGATTCCCTTGCGCGCCGTGTAGATGGCTGCTGCTGCGCCAGCGGGCCCGCCGCCGACCACCAGCACGTCATAAGGTTCTTTGGCCGACAGTTTGCTGGCTGCTTTCTCGGCGCTGCCGGTATCGACCTTGGCCATGATCTCGGCCAGATTCATCCGCCCGGAACCAAATGGCTCGCCGTTCAGAAAGACGGTTGGCACCGCCATGACTTTGCGTTCCTCGACCTCGTCCTGAAATAGCGCGCCGTCGATGGCGACATGGCTGACATTGGGGTTGCGGGCGGCCATGATATTGAGCGCCTGAATGACGTCCGGGCAATTCTGGCAGGAGAGCGAGAAAAACGTCTCGAAATGATATTCGCCTTCCAGCGATGCGACGCTTTCGAGCAGCTCTTCATCCTCCTTCGGCGGATGGCCGCCGACATGGAGCAGAGCGAGAATCAGGGAAGAAAATTCATGCCCCAGCGGCAGTCCTGCAAATTCGACTTCCGATTTGCCATCGTCCGCAGAAATCAGGAAAGATGGCACGCGCTTTGATGTCCCGTCGAGATCGACCTCTACAAGATCCGACAACGGCGCGATCGTCTCGACCAGTTCTTTCATCTCGGCCGATTTCTTGCTGTCGTCCAGCGTTGCGACCAGGCGGATCGGGCGGCGCAGATTGGCCAGATAGGCTTTCAGCTGGTCGGCGGTGGATTGATCGATGATGGGCATGATATTTCTCTCATATCGCCAGGGCAGCGCTATCGGCTCGCTGGCATTAGGTCGAAGCCAGGGGGGAGAGTGACCGGCACAAAGCCGGTCACTGCATTTTCATTGATGTTGGATCGGGTTTAGATTTTGCCGACGAGTTCAATGGAAGGAGCCAGCGTGTCTTCGCCTTCTTCCCATTTTGCCGGGCAAACTTCACCGGGATTGGCGCGGACATATTGCGCTGCCTTGATCTTGCGGACCAGTTCAGCCGCGTTCCGGCCGACGCCTTCGCAGGTGATTTCCATGACCTGGATGACGCCATCGGGATCCACAACGAATGTCGCGCGGTCGGCAAGGCCCTGACCTTCACGCAAGACGCCGAAATTGTTGCTGATCGTGTGATTCTGGTCGCCCAGCATGTAGAAATTGATCTTGCCGATCGCATCGGAACTTGCATGCCATGCCTTGTGGCTGAAATGCGTGTCGGTGGAAACCGAGTAAACTTCAACGCCCATGGCCTGCAGCGCATCATATTGGTTAGCCAGATCTTCCAGTTCCGTCGGGCAGACAAAGGTAAAGTCTGCAGGATAGAAGAAAAATACGGCCCATTTGCCGGCGACATGTTCTTCCGTCACGTTGACAAATTCACCGCGGTAAAATGCTTCGGTAGAGAAAGGCAAAATTTTGCTGTTAATGGTGGCCATTCGTAGTCCTTTTCTTTCGGTTGAGATTTTTTGCACGCCAGCAGTGGCGAGCAATTATCCTTCTGTTCGAGACGCTTGAAATATGTTGTGGTGCAGCATTATTCAACAGCCAATCGGAGCCTATCCGGATAATTATGGCGATCACAATGATCGGCGATTTCAATCAACGCCAATCCTTGTCCGCTTTTCCCGCCTGCCGCGGAACGGTGCCGCCAGCAGGGCGGGCAAAAACGGGCCGGATCAAATCCGGCCCGCTTCATTCTCTTGGTGAAGGCACGGCAGAGAATGCGCTCCGCCATGTCTACAGGAGTCCTGCTCCAGATTAATCCGCGAGCATTTCGTCATAGGCGGCGCAAGCTTCGGCAATGCCAAAGCTTCCGTCCGCGGCGCCTTGCTGCACCTGTTCCTGTACCGCCTGCATCTTTCCGGCCATTTCCTGCATGGCTTCCGGATCGCTGGCGAGAGCCTGCATCTTCTTGCCAAGTTCCTCGGCCTTGGCCATCATCACGCCCTGGGTGCACGCTTCGCTGGTTGCAACTTCAGCGGTTTCTTCCGTCGCGACCGTTTCCGGTGTCTCGTTGCTGCTACCGCATGCGCCGAGCGCAAGAGCGCTCGCAAAAACTGCCAAGGTTGCAATCGAATTTTCATAATTTTTCCTGTTTTTGTCGTCGAAAGGCTCTGGATAAATCCAGACACGGACCTAACCTAACCGCGGAGCGCAGGAGTGATGTAAGTCACAACCGGGCGGGCAAGGTGGCTGATCTGCTTTGATGACCTGTTGATCCAATCTGCCGATGGCTGCCCATCCGCAATCTTGGCTTCTGCGCCCCAGTCCCCGCTCCATCCAAAAGCTTGATCGAAACGCGGGAAAGTCTATGCGGCGCGGCAGCGCGAGCCATAGGGTTTGCGCAGGGCCCGGCTTTGCGGGGCAAGCCAGTGCGGAACAGAAAGTCGCTCACATAATATTTCGACCCCTTCAACCGATGCTGCCGACCAATCAAACGCGACTGACGGATGGACCGCGATGTGAGACTTACTCTCGCAACTTTGTTTCGGAGTTAGCGGGCCGCCGATTCTAAAAGATGAATTTAGCTTTAGATCCTGAGAGTGAAAGACAGCCTCTGGGGAACTGGTTGGTTTGACGTCGAAGACTGTTTCCTTCAACATACTGAAAGCTTGGAGGTTGCGGAGATGAATCTGTTGATTGGCAGAATGCTGGCGGGTGCTGCAACGCTTGGGCTTCTGCTGCAGGGGCCGGTTGCCCGGGCTTCCACCTGCAATATGTTCAGGGAAGCCGTGGCACTCGATCCTGACCGCTGGAGAGAGCCATGCTATAACGCCCTCCGCGACAGGACAGGATTTCTGGGCAGGATAACGCGCGGGGCGCTAGGTGAGGAAGAAGCCTGGGGCTATGCAGAGGCATTTGCCACGGGCGACTCCGGTTGCACCGAAGATGATGATTTTGCCTTTGAAATCGCGAATGCTGCGATAGACTGGCCGCTCAACAAGAATATCCAACCGTGGAAGATCGATTTCCTAGACTATCACGCTCCGGAATATCTGAATGAAGAGCGAAAACGAATGATTTCCTGGTTCAAGTGGATAGGGAATCCAACGCGCTTTGACGGGCTTCCCCGGGGGTGGACCGAGGAAGAAGCGCGGCAGCAGATCCTGCGCGAAGATCATTGGGAAAGGGTCCGCGCGCGCTTCGGAAGTTTTCTGGCCAATCCGCTGCAGGACAAGCTGTTATTCGAGGCATCGATTGATCCGGAGAGCGAAAGGTTCGATCTCGATGAGGCGTTGGCCATGGTATCGATACTGGGGGACGTTTCCGTCGAACGAAAACCCGGATCGCGGAACTTCTTGTCGACCCGAGAATTGGCCATTTGGATTATCACAATGCCGCGCAGCTCGTAGCCTGGTATTCACCGTTTTGCAGACGGAAGCTGAACCGGTGTCAATTTCCAAAGCCAAGTGGATATGGGCACGTATCGCGCAAAATATGCTGGATAGTATTGACCCAGCGATCCGCAAGAAAGGGCAGGCGATATTGGCGACGGGTGATCCCTATCAGGACGAACCTATGGCGTTGAACGAGGTTCAGCTGCCGCAAATTCCTGATCTGATATTGCTGAAAAATGGCCGGACGGTCTTGCGCTCACGCGCGGCCAAAATTTTGATCGCCTGGTCGCGGCTAATGACTATCCATCGATCGCCATGCGCCAGGAACAGGAAGGAGCGGTCGGGTTGGCTGCCCTGTTTGGCCCCGACGAAATTTTCCGATCTCGTCATCCTGATTTCCAGTGGCGTCGAACGGCTGGATGAGGCCGCGCGAAGAACTGTCCTAAGGCGCCTTCAGCCGGATTTTAAAGCTCTGATATTGAAAGGATTTTCCGGCAATAACGTGCTGGCACCGCTGCCCGTTATTGAATGGAAACTGCCGAGGGCCGGCGAGCCGCAACCGGGCAGCAAGAGATACCGAAATGGACGAATCATCGTCACGGCTCAAATGGTCGAGATGCCGGTGGCGCTGGATACATCTTATGGTTGCCAGGATTGGCCAAGCTGGAAGAATTAAGCCGGGCCATATGATCGTCGTCTATGATGGGCCATATCGCGGCCGGCAATGAATCCTTTCGCATAGCCTGCTTCTGCGTCCGGAATTGTTGCGTGTCACGGCCCGCAAGCGGGCGAGAATTGGCGAGCGCTATTCGCTTGCCAATCCCGATGGCCTGTTGCAAATCATCCGGAATGAATATTTCCTGGAAAATATTATTGCTGATCATTGGCGTAGCTTCGCTGACTATACGTACGCTTCTTGACAGTGACTTCGGTCGCGGAACTCTGCTCTATATTCTGGTTCCGTTTGTCATTTCGCTGGTGCTCGCATTTTTTACGAAAAGCAGTGAGAATAGCGCGCTCACCTATCGTTATTTAAACCACTTGCGCATCGCGACGATCATTTTTTCGCAACTTCAATCGTGCTGTTCGAAGGCTTTGTCTGCGTTCTGATGTTCATGCCGATCTACTATTTTTCGTATCTCTGGGCTTCTTTTTGCATGGCTGAAGCGGGATCGGTCCGAAGAATCCAAGGACAAGTCTCTGGACAATATTGTCCGTGTTTCGGTCGTCCCCGTTCTGATATTCATGCTGGTGAGCGAAGGTCTGATCCCCAATACAACGGTCGAGCGCACGGGCAGCGCCACTTATGTGGCTGACAGTCCCTTGTCGATTGCGCAACTGCAGTCGAATATGGCGAAACCCATAGAATTTGCCAGCGAGCGCCACTGGTTTCTGCAGCTCTTCCCGATGCCGGATGCGGTCGCTGCGGGCAGCCTGAACAACGGCGACGTGCACACAGTGCATTTTACCTACAAACGCTGGTTTTCACCAATGTCCACAAGGGAGAAATGCATGTCAAAATTGCAAAAGTAACCCCTGAACATGTCCGAACAGAGATAACGCGCAACGACAGCTATCTTGCCAATTACATGGACATTGGCGGCACAGACATCCGCTTCACGCCGCTTCCCGGGGGCGGCACCCGAGTGGCGCTGACAGTCCGCTATGAAAGATTGCTCGATCCTTCATGGTATTTCGGTCCGATGCAGAAGGTTGCCGCAAAACAAAGCGCGAAACAGTTTTGCGCGACATTATTTTCCGCCATCCAGTTGAGGAAGCGCAAGATGGGATATGATCTGCAAAGCGGCAGCGCAGCCTTCAAGGTCAATTCACTGACCGGGCTCGAACTGGCGGATCCGGGAAAGGGGACTGTTCTCTGGGATGCGCCGCGTTCGATCTGGAACATGGCCTTTCTCTTTGGCGCAATCATCCTGGGACCGCTTTATTTTACCTGGGGTGCCTTCGCAATTTTTCTGGCTCTGTCGGCGGTGACGCTATGTGCCGGCCATTCAGTGGGTTTCCATCGCCGCCTGATCCACAGGAGTTTCGAATGTCCGAAATGGCTTGAGCGGGCGATGGTGTATCTGGGAACATTGGTGGGCATGGGCGGCCCGATCTGGACCATCGGATTGCACGATAGCCGGGACTGGGCACAGCGGGAAGAAAATTGCCACTGGTTTCTGCGACATGGAAAGCCGCTCTGGATCGAAGGTTTCTACTATCTGAACTTCAAGCTCAAACTGGATCAACCACCCGGTTTCGATCCCGGACCGGAAATTGCCGGTGACCCTTTCTACCGGTTTCTCCAACGAACCTGGATGCTGCACCAGATCCCGGTTGCTCTTGTCCTGTACCTGATCGGCGGTTGGCCCTGGGTGGTCTGGGGCGTTGTGGTCCGGGTGGCGGCATGCCTGACCATGCACTGGTTCATCTCCTATTTCGCGCATAGCCGCGGACCGCAGGACTGGCATCTCGATGGCGCCGCGCTGCAGGCCCATAATGTGCCGATTCTGGCGATTCCGACGATGGGCGAAAGCTGGCATTGCAACCATCACGCCTTTCCGCGCTCTGCAGCACATGGGCTATATCCGGGACAAATAGATCTGGGTTTCAATTCATCCGTCTGCTCGAGAAAATGGGTCTGGCCTGGGACATAAAGCTACCGAAAAACCTTCCGCCACGTCCGGGTATATCTCCGGTAACAGAGCGAGCCCTGTCCATCGCAGCGGCGGGCCAGGCGGAACTGTCCCGTCCCGATTCAGGGCAGACCGATGATGGCTGATGCCGAGCCGAAGAAGATAGCCACGTTCCGTCAGGAGAACGGGTTCGACCTCGCCGCGGAATCGTCTCCGGTCTGGATGGCGACGCTTGGCCCGCTGGAACTGCCACTCCCCAATTTCCGCTGGCGGCGAGAAATTCTGGCGCAACATGACGCGCATCATCTGATAACCGGCTATGATACGAGCGCCAGAGGCGAATTGCTTGTCGCGGCATGGGAGACCGGCATGGGATGCTATCAGGACTGGCGGGCGCGAGGGCTTTGTATGGTGCTGATGGCCCTTGGTCTCGTCCGCTATCCGGTGGCCACCTGGCGGGCGTTCGAGCGTGGACGGAATGGCCGTTAGATCAAGCTGAGCCCGATTTTGGCTGAGAGTGTGATAATTGCTCCTTCTTCTCCCGAAATGTCCTTCTGCGTCCCAGTCCCCGCTCCATCCAAAAGCTTGATCGAAACGCGGGAAGGTCTATGCGGTGCGGCAGCGCAAGCCATCCGGTTTGCGCAGGGCCCGGCTTTGCGGGGCAAGCAGTGCGGAAAAGATCAATGAACGAACCCAACAACAAGATTCCCGGCCTCGCTACACGCCAGTCCGCCATTCGCCTGCTCGACGCCGTCTGCCGGCGCGGCGAGACGCTGGATCAGGCGATGCCTGCGGCTACGGGAAAGCTGTCCAATCCGTCGGACAAGGCGCTGGCCCATAATATCGCCGCCAATGTGCTGCGCTGGATGAGTGCGCTCGACGCGATGATCGACAGCGCGACCCGCAACCGGCTGGCCGATGACGCGAAGGCGCGGATGGCGCTGCGCATCGCGCTGGCGCAGGTGCTGATCCTCGACACGCCGCAACATGCCGCGATTTCGACCGCCTTGCCGCTGGTTCATGGCGGCCCGCGCCGGTTGGTGCACGGTGTCTTCTCGACCGTCATGCGCGGGATCGAATCGGGCAGCCTGAGACTGCCGGAATATCCGGAAATTCCCGGCGAAACGCTCGATCGCTGGACCAGCAACTGGGGCGAGGATGTCGCCAATGCCGCCAGCCAGGCCTGGTCCACGCCCGCACCGCTCGACCTCAGCTTCCAGTCCGACAATGTCGGCACGCTCGAAGGCGAGAAGCTCGCGCCGAAACATCTCAGGATGCTTCCAAATCTTCCAGTTATCGAGCTCGACGGTTTTGATGAGGGCGCTTTCTGGGTCCAGGATCTGGCGGCCTCGATACCCGCGCGGCTGCTCGGGGACGGCGAGGACCGGACCATATTCGACCTCTGCGCAGCGCCCGGTGGAAAGACCATGCAATTGGCCAGCGCCGGCTGGAAAACCGTCTCGGTCGACAACAGCGCCAAAAGAATGGAGAGGTTCCAGGACAATCTGAAGCGCACCCGGTTGCAGGCCGAGCAAGTCATTGCTGACCTGATGCAATGGGAGCCGGCGGAGCCCGCCGATGCTGTCCTGCTCGACGCGCCGTGCAGCGCCACCGGCATCTACCGGCGTCACCCGGATGTGCTGCACTGCATCGGCTCCCGCCAGATCGAGGACCGCGCCGAAGTGCAGCGCGCCTTGCTCGACAGGACCGCAGCCTGGGTGAAGCCCGGCGGGACCCTGGTCTATGCGGTCTGCTCGCTGGAGCCCGAAGAAGGCGAAGAGCAGATCGAGGCTTTTCTCGAGCGTCATGACCAGTTCGTCATCGATCCGGTCCGTGCTGACGAGCTGCCCGCCGGCATAGCACCGACCGAATCCGGCAGCGTCCGGACCTTGCCGACAATGCTCGCCGAACAGGGCCATGTCGACGGATTTTTCATCGCCCGGCTGGTTCGCAAAAGCTGATTTTCTATATATTGTGAACCTGTCCCCAATCTGTCCACAAGGGACTGTGGCACTGCCATAATAGCGTCTTGCTTGCCCGGTTCAAAAATCCTACTGCCGGGCATAGTTTAAGGAAGTGCCATGTCCGACAGCATCCGTATTGCCCCCTCCATCCTTTCTGCCGATTTTGCCCGGCTGGGCGAAGAGGTGCAGGCCATAGACAAGGCCGGCTGCGACTGGGTGCATGTCGACGTGATGGACGGCCATTTCGTTCCCAATATCACCATCGGGCCGGCAGTGGTCAAAGCGCTGCGGCCGCACAGTGCCAAACCGTTCGACGTCCATCTGATGATATCGCCGGTCGACCAGTTTCTCGAGGATTTTGCCGAAGCGGGCGCCGACATCATTTCCTTCCATCCGGAAGCCGGCCCACACCCGCACCGCACGGTGCAGACGATCCAGTCGCTTGGCAAGCAGGCCGGCCTGGTGCTCAATCCGGCGACTCCGCTCGACATACTCGACTATCTGATCGACGATCTCGACCTGATTCTGGTGATGAGCGTCAACCCCGGCTTCGGCGGGCAGAGCTTCATCGACAGCCAGCTGCGCAAGATCGAGGCGATCCGCAAACGGATTACTGCCACCGGCAAGGATATAAGACTGGAAGTGGATGGCGGCATTGATCTCAACACCGCGCCCAAGGCCATTGCCGCCGGTGCCGATACATTGGTGGCCGGCACCGCTACCTTCCGGGGCGGGCCGGATCAATATGCCGCCAATATCCGCGGCCTGAGGGGTGAATGACCACGGGCAGACCTGACCGGCTTGATCTGGGCGATGGCGACCCGGACCAGCCAGACACTAATGACGACAATGACACCATAGGCGAAGGCCGCAGCCTGACCTTGCGCCACGACCGCGACCGCGGCCAGTCGCTCGCCCAGCAAGCGACGATGCTCTACTACCGGATGACCTGGCGGATGCCGCTGCATCGGCTGCGCCTTTCCGGAAAATTACCCTTGCGGCTGCTGGCGGTGCCGGTCGATCCGGTGGACGGCGACCGGGTCCAGGGCGTTGCGGTACGCGCCGGTTTCTTCCTGTTCCGCGGCCTCAAGAAAAAGCACGAGAATATCGATTTTGCCGAGCTCAAGCTGCCGCCGCAATTCGAGGATTATGTTCACCGATTTCAGTGGCTGCGCGATCTCGATACGGCGGCGTCCCGCGATCAGGCAGTGCCGGTGGCGGAAAAGCTCATGACGCAGTGGCTCGACGCCAATGGGGACTCCATCCGTCAGCCGGCCTGGCGGCCCGACAATTGCGGTTGGAGACTGCTGATTTGGGCCAGCCACGCGCCGCTCATTCTGTCCTCGCGTGATCTGATTTACCGTTCGAAACTGCTCAACAATATCGCCCGCACCGCCCGCCACCTCGACCGCACTGCGGACAAGGCCAACAGCAGTCTTGGCCGGCTGGTCGCGTGGAGCGGTGTCGTCGCGGCATCGCTGCTGCTGCCAGAGGGGCGTGTCCGTCAGATAGTCGGCGAAGCGGGCCTGGAAAAGGCGATGGGCGAGTTTTTCTTTGCCGATGGCGGCTCGGTCTCGCGTTCGCCGCTCAACCAGATTGATGCGGTGATCCTGCTGTCGATGCTGAAACAGGTCTATATCGCGCGCAAGGAAAATCCGCCGGTCTTTCTGGAGGAAGCGCTCAACAAGGCTGTGCCGCCCCTCACCGCGCTCACCCATTTCGATGGTACGCTGGGCAACTGGCAGGGCAGTGGCGCCACTTCGGCGGAGCAGATCGCACAAGTGGTGGAAGCCAGTGGCGTTCGGGCCAGACCGCTGCGGCAGGCGCATGAATGGGGCTATCAGCGGGTTTCTTCCGGTCGCTCGGTGCTGGTCCTCGATGCGGCACCGCCGCCGATCGCGCGGATGGCGGTGGCCGGTTGCGCCTCGACACTGGCCTTTGAATTTTCCAACGGCGACTGCCGGATCATCAGCAATTGCGGCGGGGCGGGGCTGGTTGGCGCGACCATCCCGGCGGCGCTCGCACGCGGGTTGCGGACCACCGCTGCGCACAGCACCCTATGCATTGCTGACAGCAACAGCACCTCGATCCTGCCCGATGGCAAGCTGGGCCGCGGGGTCAGCGAAGTCGAACTGTTCCGCCGCGACGTCGAAAATGCCACCCGGCTGGAGGCCAGCCACGACGGCTATGCAAGGCGCTTTGGTCTGATCCACAAGCGGTTGCTGCTGGTTCGCTCGGACGGGTTGGAGCTGCGCGGTGAGGATATGCTGATCCCGGACGGCAAAAAGCGCCGGCGGCGCAAAAATGATATCGAATATGCGCTGCGCTTCCATCTCGGGCCTGATATAGAAACCGACCTGATCTCGGAAGGAAAGGGCGTCTTGTTGCGCCTGAAGGACGGGAATCTGTGGCAATTCCGCTCGACCAGCGGAGAAATCAAACTGGAGGAAAGCGTCTGGGTCGACGGCATGGGCATAGGCCATGATGTCATGCAGATGGTGATTTCCGGAGCAGTGGGCAGGGGCGGCGGCGCCACCGGCTGGCTGCTCAAACATATGGGGTAAGAATGACAGAGAATATCAAAATCAAACGCGCGCTTTTGTCGGTTTCGGACAAAAGCGGCCTCGCCGATCTGGGCAAACAGCTGGCAGCCATGGGCGTTGCGCTGATCTCGACCGGCGGCACGGCCAAGGCGCTGCGCGAAGCGGGGCTTGAAGTCGCCGACATCAGCGATGTCACCCAGTTTCCCGAAATGATGGATGGCCGGGTCAAGACGCTCCATCCCAAGGTTCACGGCGGCCTGCTGGCCCGGCGCGATGATGCCGGCCATGTCGCTTCGATGGAAGAACATGATATCGCCGGGATCGATCTGGTGATCGTCAATCTCTATCCCTTCGCGCAGACCGTTGCCAAGGGCGCGGAACGCGACGAGATTATCGAGAATATTGATATCGGCGGGCCTTCGATGGTGCGCAGCGCGGCGAAGAACCATGACTTCGTCACCATCGTCACCGACCCTTCCGACTATGAAACCCTGCTGACCGAACTGCAGCAGAATGACGGCGGCACCTCGCTGGCCTTCCGCAAGAATATGGCGGCCAAGGCCTTTGCTGCGACCGCCAGCTATGACAGCATGATCGCGCAATGGTTCGGCTTTGCCGATCAGGGCAAGATCTTCCCTGATGTGCTGCCGATCACCATGAGCCGTCCGGTCGAGTTGCGCTATGGCGAGAACCCGCACCAGAGCGCGGCGCTCTATCTGCCCGACGGCCCGTCCGCCAGCGGCATCGCGCAGGCGGAGCAGCTGCAGGGCAAGGCGCTCAGCTATAATAATTATAATGACGCCGATGCGGCGCTCGAACTGGTCAGCGAATTCCGCGACGGTCCGCCGACCGTGGTCATCGTCAAGCACGCCAATCCTTGCGGTGTGGCGAGCGCGGATAATATTCTCGATGCCTATAAAGCGGCTCTCGCTTGCGACAGCGTTTCGGCTTTCGGCGGTATCATTGCGGTCAACCGGCCGCTTGATGGCCCGGCGGCGGAAGCGATGACCGGTATCTTCACCGAAGTTGTCTGCGCACCGAGCGCGAATGACGAGGCCAAGGCGATCTTTGCCAAGAAGAAAAATCTGCGCCTGCTGCTCACCGGCGAACTGCCCGACCCGGCCCGCACCGGCATGGGCTTCAAATCGATCGCCGGCGGCTTCCTGCTACAGTCGCGCGACAATGGCCAAATTGCCGAGGCTGATCTGAAGTGCGTCACCAAGCGCCAGCCGAGCGAACAGGAAATGACCGATTGCCTCTTCGCCTGGACCGTCGCCAAACATGTCAAATCCAACGCCATTGTCTACGCCAAGGATGGCGCGACGGCGGGCGTCGGAGCCGGCCAGATGAACCGGCTGGAATCGGCGCGCATTGCTGCGTGGAAAGCCAAGGATGCGGCGGAAAAAGCCGGTTGGAGCGAGACCCGCACCATCGGCTCATCGGTCGCCTCCGATGCCTTCTTCCCCTTCGCCGACGGCCTGATGGCTGCTGTCGAAGCAGGCGCAACTGCGGTGATCCAGCCCGGCGGATCAATCCGCGACGACGAGGTGATTGCGGCGGCGGACGAAGCGGGTCTGGCGATGCTGTTCACCGGCATGCGGCATTTCCGGCACTAGGTGTTCTTCCCTCTCCCTTAAGGGAAAGGGTTGCGCAGACTTGCAAACTTGTTTGCTAGTCGCAGCTGGGTGAGGGTGTACTGCGCTTCAGATTGAAGAACACCCTCATCCAAGTCCGCCTAATCCGCTTCGCGCATAAGGCTCCCTATCCTTCTCCCTCACGGGAGAAGGGAAATAGTTAGACAATGGCAAGAAAGACATCATTCCCGCCCCGGTCCGAGATGCACTCGCTCATAGAGAGCGGTGAATTGACCGTGAAAGTCACGCCCAATGCAGGCGACAACAGCATCAGCCTGCCGGGCGCAACGGGGTCCGCCGGCGTGCTGCTGGTCCGCGTCACCGCTACGCCGGAGAATGGCAAAGCCAATGCGGCCGTTCTGAAACTGCTGTCCAAAGCGCTCGGGCTGCCCAGGACATCGCTGGAGATTGTGCGGGGCGGCAATGCACGGACCAAGGTAATCTCGGTTCCTGATTGAACATTTTCTCTCCCTCAAGAGAGAGGGCGGTGTGCTCCTGCGAAGGCAGGAGCCCATCTCCTGAAATCTAGGTCATGACAACGGTTGGAGCGTTCAAGCGCGCGAGTCAGCAGTGCGCTGTTTTCGCTGCCCGGATATGAAGTCGGTAGGGCGAGAGATGGACCCCTGCCTTCGCAGGGGAACAATCACTTCACCACTGTGCTCCGCACTTGATGCGGAGCCCTGCATTATAAAGCGTGACATGTCGTCAAAAAGCTCCGCCTCAAGTGCGGAGCACCAACATCACTCCGGCGTAGCGGCCTGTGCGTTCTGTCCATCACCTTCCGGTGCGGCGATGATGTCGCGGGTTACGCTGCCCTTGTCGACGGTGAAGGTTTCCGGATCACCGACCGAAGAGCGAATGCCGGCGTCGGATTCACCGGCCAGGCCGACAACCGCGCTTTCGGTTACGCTGCGCGCCTGCGGGCCACCGAAAAGAGCTTCCAGTGTCTGCTGCTGCAAACCGCCGGCTTGCGGGCGAGGCTGACCGGGCTGGGGCGGGGTCAGCGTGAAATCGGGCGGGATGACCAGCGGTGGCTGGCGCGAAACTGCGAATTCGTCGGGCCGGTCGCGGTCAAACAGCCCGCTGGAGCCGCAAGCGGTCAGGCTGGCCAGCGACACAAGGCTGATAGCGACGGTGGATTTACGCATGATATTGTCCCTCAAAATCTCTTACGGAGCCTGATAGCGCGCTCCTGACACAGGTCAACTTTCGTCAAGCTGAACATCGTCTTTTGTATCGTCCTTCTTTTCGCGGATTAGCAGCGCGCGTGCAAGCAGGATCACCACACCGATGCTGATACAGGCATCGGCGAGGTTGAAAATCAGGAACGGCCGGAAATCACCAAAGTGGAGATCGGCAAAGTCGGCAACATAGCCGAGCCGCGCGCGGTCGACGATATTGCCCATCGCTCCGCCGAGGACCATGGCCAGAGCGAAAATATCCCATTTCGCCTTTTCCCGGTTCATCCAGATGAAAACGGCAAAGCCGATCAGACCGGTCAGCGCGACCAGCGCCCAGCGCTGGAAATCGGATGACGCGGTCAGAAACCCCATCGACACCCCGTAATTTTCGGCCCAGGTCAGGTTGAAAAGGGATTAGTTCGATCTGGCCTCTGGCCGGCAGCTGCAGCAATTGCATGACGACAAATTTGCTCGCCTGATCGAGGATGAAGATCAGAAAGGCGATGACCAGGCCGATACGGCGGTAGGTCTTGATTTTATCGGTCATGATGCAAGCCTGATAAGAGTTTCGTCATCCTGAACTCGTTTCAGGATCCCGCCGGGCTTGGCGCTCTGTCGCGGGAGGTCCTGAACCAAGTTCAGGATGACGGGTGAGAGAGTGGCGTTCACGCCAAAACCTCCGCACAACGCCCGCACAGCGCGCCGTCTTCTTCCACTTCCGGCAGCAACCGCCAGCAGCGTCCGCATTTGTGGTTGTCGGTCTTGGTCACAGCGATTTCCGCGCCATCGGTAACATCCGCAACAATCGCCAGCTCGGCAAATTCTTCCGCGCTGATCGGCAGATCGGCCATCGGATACACGACCTCTGCTTCCAGACTGGAGCGGATGGTCTTCTCCCGCCGCAACGGTTCGATCGCCTCGGTAACCTTTTCACGGGCATCGCGGACGAGGTTCCACTTCTCAACCTCATCGTCGCCCCAGCGTAGGCTGGGGTCCAAACCGCTCGTCGATTGATTTGGGTCCCAGCCTTCGCTGGGATGACCTGTAGTGAGCGCCTTGAAATCAGGCCATTCCTTGAGATGGATACTATCATTCTCATCCGGGAACCGGCTCTGCCAGATTTCCTCAGCGGTAAACACCAGCACCGGCGCGATATAGCGGGTGAGGGCGTGGAACAAGATGTCCATCACCGTGCGATAGGCCATGCGCTTCGGATCGTCCGGCGCATCGCAATAGAGGCAATCCTTGCGGATATCGAAGAAGAAGGCGCTGAGATCTTCCTGCGCGAAAGCGTTCAGCGTCCGCATATAGGGACCGAAGGCGAAGTCGTTGACGTACTGCTTCAGCTCCGCATCGACCTCGGCCAGCCGGTGCAGGATATAGCGTTCCAGTTCCGGCATATCGGCCACCGCCACGCGCTCGGCATCGGTAAAGTCGCCGAGGCCGCCGAGCATATAGCGGAACGTATTGCGCAATTTGCGATAGCTGTCCGAAACCCCTTTCAGGATTTCGTCACCAATCCGGTGATCCTCGGTAAAATCGACGCTCGCCGCCCACAGCCGCAAGATATCCGCGCCCTGCACGTCGATGATCTTCTTCGGATCAAGCGTGTTGCCGAGCGACTTCGACATTTTCTTGCCGTTCTTGTCGAGCGTCATGCCGTGGGTCAGCACCGCCTTGTAGGGCGCGCGGCCTCTGGTGCCACAGCTTTCCAGCAGGCTCGACTGGAACCAGCCGCGATGCTGATCGCTGCCTTCCAGATAAAGGTCAGCCGGGCTCTGTTGCTCCGGCCATTTGCCGCTTTCCAGCACGAACGCATGGGTGCAGCCGCTGTCGAACCAGACGTCGAGAATATCGGTGATCACTTCATAATCCTCGAGCGCATAGGCGTTGCCGAGAAATTCCTGATGATCGGCATTGAACCAGGCATCGGCCCCGCCGGTCCTGAACGCTGCGATGATCCGCGCATTGACCGCCGGATCATTGAGATATTCGCCGCTCTTGCGATCAACATAAAGCGCAATCGGCACGCCCCAGGCGCGCTGGCGCGACAATACCCAGTCGGGGCGGCCCTCGACCATTGATTCCAGACGGCGACGTCCGCGTTCCGGTACGAAGCGGACCTTGTTGCGGATTTCGTCGAGCGCGACTTTGCGCAAGGTCCCCCTCCCGCTTGCGGGAG
>NZ_PYIA01000003.1:0-13794 GCF_013265645.1 Sphingopyxis sp. BSNA05
GCTTGACGCCTTTTCGCCAAACAGCAAGAAAATCCACGTCGATATCGACCGTTCCTCGATCAACAAGACCGTTCGGGTCGATCTGCCGATTATCGGCGATGTCGGACGGGTGATGGAACAGTTGATCGCGGTGCTGAAAGGCCGCCGCTTCGCGACTCCGGACCATGGGGAATGGTGGGCCCGGATCACCGGCTGGCGCGCAACCAACTGCCTCGATTATCCCGAGAGCAAAACCGAAATCATGCCGCAGGAAGCGATTCGCAAATTGTGGGAAGCAACCCACAGGCGCGAACCGATCATCACCACCGAGGTCGGTCAGCACCAGATGTGGGCCGCCCAGCATTTCGATTTCGAAAGCCCGAACAAATGGCTGACCAGCGGTGGTCTCGGCACCATGGGCTATGGCCTGCCCGCCGCCATAGGCGCGCAACTGGGCAATCCCGATGCGCTCGTCATCGATATTGCCGGCGAAGCATCGATCCAGATGAATATCCAGGAACTCGGCACAGCCAGCCAATATCGCCTGCCGGTCAAGATATTCATTCTTAACAACGAATATATGGGCATGGTCCGCCAATGGCAGGAACTGACCTATGAAAGCCGTTATTCAAACAGTTACAGTGACAGTCTCCCGGACTTTGTGAAGCTGGCCGAAAGCTATGACTGGACCGGGATCCGGATCGAGGATCCTGCCGATCTGGAATCCGGCATCCAGAAGATGATCGAAACCGACGGACCGGTGATGGTGGATTGCCGGGTCGCCAAGCTGGCAAACTGCTTCCCGATGATCCCGTCGGGTGCCGCCCATACGGAAATGCTTCTCACCGAAGCCGACGTAAAGGGCACTATGGACGACCAAGCAAAGGCCCTAGTCTGATGCATATTCACGAAGAAGCCGTCGAACGCCATGTTCTTGCCGTTCTGGTTGACAATGAAGCGGGCATCTTGGCCCGGATCGCCGGTATGTTCACTGCGCGCGGCTATAATATCGACAGCCTGACCGTCGCCGATATCAGCGAAGACCATGCCGTCAGCCGGATCACCATTGCCACCAATGGCCCGCCGCATGTGATAGAGCAGATCATTGCCCAGCTCGACCGGCTGGTGCCGGTCCACAGTGTCCGCGACCTCACCGAGTCCGGCCCGCATGTGCAACGCGAACTGGCGCTGGTGAAAGTCGCCGGCAAGGGCGAGCATCGTATCGAGGCCATGCGCCTGGCGGATATTTATCGCGCGCGGGTTGTCGATGCGACGACCGAAAGCTTTGTCTTCGAAATTACCGGGCTCCGGAAAAGATCGAGACATTTGTCGCCTTGATGCGGGAAGTCGGCCTGGTGGAAGTCGGCCGAACCGGTGTCGTTGCCATCGGGCGGGGGCCTGACACGGCATGAGCGGGATCTCTCCGATCTAGACCGACCCACAATTCCGGCTGCGACAGTGGCCTAAATCCTATTCGCAAACATCTGACTATAAGGAAGAAAAATGAAAGTTTATTATGACGCCGACGCAGATCTCGGACTGATCACCGGCAAGAAAATCGCCATTGTCGGCTACGGCAGCCAGGGCCATGCCCACGCGCAGAACCTGCGCGACAGCGGCGTCAAGGACGTGGCCATTGCGCTGCGCGCCGGTTCGGCAACCGCGAAAAAGGCTCAAGATGCCGGCTTCAACGTGATGACCAACCAGGAAGCCGCGGCCTGGGCCGATATTGTCATGATCCTGGCGCCAGACGAGCATCAGGCCGCTATTTATGCCGACGACCTGCACGCCAATATGAAAGAGGGCGCCGCCCTCGCCTTCGCCCATGGTCTCAACGTCCATTTCGGCCTGATCGAGGCGCGCGAGGATCTCGACGTGATCATGATTGCTCCCAAAGGCCCAGGCCACACGGTGCGCAGCGAATATCAACGTGGCGGCGGTGTTCCCTGCCTGATCGCAATCGACCGCGACGTATCAGGCAATGCCCATGATGTGGCGCTGGCTTATGCTTCCGGCGTTGGCGGCGGCCGCTCCGGTATCATCGAAACCAATTTCCGCGAGGAATGCGAAACCGATCTGTTCGGCGAACAAGCCGTGCTCTGCGGCGGTATCACCCATCTCATCCAGGCGGGCTTCGAAACCCTGACGGAAGCGGGTTACGCGCCAGAAATGGCCTATTTCGAATGTCTGCATGAAACAAAGCTGATCGTCGATCTGCTCTATGAAGGCGGCATCGCCAACATGCGCTATTCGATCTCCAACACCGCGGAATATGGCGATATCACCACCGGACCTCGGATCATCACTGCCGACACCAAGGCGGAAATGAAACGCGTTCTGGCCGACATCCAGTCAGGCCGTTTCGTCAAGGATTTCGTTCTCGACAACCGGGCAGGACAACCGGAACTGAAAGCAGCGCGCAAGCAGGCTGCGGCCCATCCCATCGAGGAAACCGGTGCCCAGCTCCGCGCCATGATGCCATGGATCGGTGCCAACAAGCTGGTCGACAAAGAAAAGAACTAGGCCTTATCCGGTCGGGCGGCCTCATTCGCGGCCGCCCGGTCCCGGGCTTCGGCAAAATTCAGCAATTCGGTGGCGAGTTGCTCGTCGCAATGTCGCACCAGACGTTCCACAGAGTCTCTCAGGCTCTCGTTGGCGGCCACGGTTTTGAAGCCATTGCCCATTCCGGAAACTGGCGCCGGCTGATAGTACCGCTTTTCAGACGAATGATGGCCTGATGACGCCGGTCCGTCGCAATTCGGGCAAAGGTCGCCTCGACCTCGGCCTCATCCCCTTCCAGATATTGATAGTTTCTCCGGCGATCATGGATCAATATTCCGGTTATCCCGTTACGATCATTGTTATTTTTCGCGCGCCGCAGCAGATCCTCGGTCTCATCGCCGCTCATCTCGCGAGTTGGCCTGCTCATGTAAACCAGACAATACATTAGCGCGTTTCCATCGATAGTTCGTGCCGGTCCTAATCCATCATTCTTAAAATATTGTAACTAAACGTAAAATGACACGCGGCACCGGTTGGCCGACTTGCCGGTGGAAGGTTTTCCATCGCCCCCGGCTGTTCGGAACGCGCCCGACATCTGCCGAAAACAGAAAAAATTTGTCGGCACGCTTGATTTATCTGCCGGGCCGGATATTACCGGCGGCATGACACGGTCTCAGGCCCTATTGCTGCTACGACTTATACGCCCTTAGGCGTACCAATGCTGCTGCCCTGATGGCGCAGCGCCCCGCCTAAGGGACGATTTACCAGATATTATAAGCAAACCCGCGAATTTGTGCCTTGCGCGCAATTTCTAGCAGCATAAGAGTGAAGCCATGCACAAGATCCCGTCACAGAAATACCGCCCGTTCCCGCAAATCGACTTGCCCGACCGGCAATGGCCCTCGCGGACAATAGAAAAAGCGCCGCGCTGGCTCTCCACCGACCTGCGCGACGGCAACCAGGCGCTGATCGATCCGATGGATGCGCAGAAAAAACAGCGTTTCTTCGACTTGCTGGTCAAGATTGGCATCAAGGAAATCGAAGTCGGTTTCCCGTCCGCCGGCGCGACCGATTTCGACTTTATCAGCGGCCTCGTCAAATCCGGCAGGATACCGGATGACGTCATGGTGCAGGTATTGACCCAGTCACGCCGCGACCTGATCGAAACCAGCTTCGCCAGCCTCGAGGGCGCGAAGTCGGCGATCGTCCACTTGTATAATGCCGTGTCTCCGGCCTGGCGCGATGTCGTCTTCCGGCTCGACAAGCAGGGCGTCAAGGATATCGCCCGCGAAGGCGCCACCATATTGCGCGAACAGGCCGAGAAATATCCCGACACCGACTGGCATTTCGAATATTCACCCGAAACCTTCTCCACCGCCGAACTGGATTTCAGTCTGGAGGTGGTCGAAGCGGTGATGGAAATCATCGAACCAACCGCCGACAAACCATTGATATTGAACCTGCCCGCCACGGTCGAGGCCTCGACGCCCAATATCTACGCCGACCAGGTCGAATGGATGTGCAACAATATCAGCAAGCGCGACCATGTCGTGATCAGTCTGCACACGCATAACGACCGGGGCTCCGGCATTGCCGCATCCGAACTGGGCATGATGGCTGGCGCGGATCGGGTCGAAGGCTGCCTGTTCGGCAATGGCGAGCGTACCGGTAATGTCGATCTGGTCACATTGGGTCTGAATCTTTACACCCAAGGCGTTGATCCAAAGATAGATTTCTCCAATATGGACGAAATCGTCAAGACCGTGGAATATTGCAACCAGTTGCCCGTTCCGGCCCGCCATCCCTATGCCGGCGAACTGGTTTTCACCGCTTTCTCCGGCTCGCACCAGGACGCGATCAAGAAAGGCTTTGCCGCGCAGGAACAGCGCAATGACGAGATCTGGAACGTGCCCTATCTGCCAATCGATCCGCGCGATCTCGGCCGCGACTATGAAGCGGTGATCCGGGTCAACAGCCAGTCCGGCAAGGGCGGCATCGCCTGGATATTGGAGCAGGACCACGGGCTGAAGCTGCCCAAGCGGCTGCAGGCCAATTTCAGCCGCACGGTGCAGGAACTGGCCGACGAGACAAGTCGCGAACTGTCCTCTGACGATATCTGGGATGCGTTCCGGAAACGCTATCATCTCGACGGCAGCGGCCAATATACTTTGGTCGACTATGAAGAGCGCAAAACCGGCACCGATCGGGTCTTTGTCGGCAAGATCAAGGGGCCCGATGGCGAGATTTCAGTCAGCGGTCGCGGCAACGGACTGATTTCAAGCGTGGTCGACGCTGTGTCCTCGGCTCTGGGCATCAATCTGGAGATCAAGGACTATTCCGAACATGCCCTGGGATCGGGCAAGGACGCGCAGGCAGCCGCCTATGTCGAATGCAAATCGGATGACGGAAAAGAATTCTACGGGGTCGGCATAAACAGCGATGTCGCGCGGGCTTCTGTTGAAGCTTTGCTGAGCGCCGTGAACCGTATTTAAGCGTTCGGTTAAAAAATAGTAGAATATGCCGCCGCATCGGTTATTGCGGTGGCATATTTTTCAAATCGGGGTGCCCATGACTTTATCAGCCATTTTCGACAATCTTCGCCTGCCGCTTATCGGTTCTCCTTTGTTCATCGTATCGGGGCCAGAACTGGTGATTGCGCAATGCAAAGCCGGTATCGTCGGCAGCTTCCCTGCCCTCAACGCCCGCCCGCAGTCGATGCTTGACGAATGGCTGCACCAGATCACCGAAGAACTGGCGGCATGGAACCGCGACAATCCGGACAAGCCGGCCGCCCCCTTCGCGGTCAACCAGATCGTGCACAAGTCCAACGACCGTCTCGATCAGGACATGGCGACCTGCGCGAAATGGAAAGTGCCAATCGTCATCACCTCGCTGGGTGCGATCGAGGATCTGAACACCGCAGTCAAGGGCTGGGGCGGGATCACGCTGCACGACATCATCAACAACCGCTTCGCCCACAAGGCGATCGAAAAGGGTGCGACCGGCCTTATTCCGGTTGCTGCCGGCGCTGGCGGCCATGCCGGCACGCTTTCTCCCTTCGCCCTGATGCAGGAAATCCGCGAATGGTTTGACGGTCCCGTTGCTCTTTCCGGTTCGATCGGCAATGGCGCCTCTATTCTGGCAGCCCAGGCGATGGGCGCAGACCTCGGCTATGCCGGCTCTGCCTTTATCGCGACCAAGGAAGCCAATGCAGACCAAGGCTACAAGGAAGGCATCGTCGAGGGCAAGGCCTCCGATATCGTCTATTCCGACCTGTTTACGGGCGTGAAGGGCAATTATCTGCGCCAGTCGATCGAGAATGCCGGTCTCGACCCCGACAATCTGCCCCAGGGCGATTACAAGACCATGAACTTCGGTTCCGGCGGTAATACCGAGAAAAAGGCCTGGAAAGACATCTGGGGCTGCGGTCAGGGCATCGGCCTGATCAACGACGTGATGAGCGTGCAGGATATGGTCGACCAGTTCACACGCGAATATCGCGAAGCGCGCGAAAGCCTGAAAGAACGGTTTAACTATTAAGGGTGAAGGCTTCAGGGCTGGCTGAAAGCCGGTCAGCCCGGGCTGGATAGCTGTGATATTTTGTCGGAAACCGGGACCTTAGCCGGCTCCCAGGGCGATGCGTCCACCGACCAGACCGACGAACAGCACCAGGACAAGCAGCCAGATCACGAAGATGCCGCTGGTCAGCCGCCAACTTCTCGGCGGGAGCCCCTGCACCAAGAAGGTCGCGATCCCCGCGACGTTGATGCAGACGAGATTAGTGGCCAGCAAAAATAGCGCGCTCAACCCAAGGGACTCTTCACCGCTGCCGAAAAACAGTCCCGCTGCGGCAATCGGCGGCACCAGCGCGACCGCGATCATCACACCGACCAGCGAGAGCGAAGCGCCCTGGCTGAACGCGAGAACGCCGGCGGCACCGCAGGCCAGAGCCAAGGCAATATCCGCCGGCTGGACGATCGTCCGGTTTCTGAGCTCGGGGACCAGCGGGTCGACATCGATGAACATGCCGAGCAGAAAAGTGAACAGCAGCGCCGCGACGATCCCTGTGACCAGCGTAATCAGCGCCCGCCGACCAAGCGCCCCGTCGCCCAGCGTCGCCGCCATGGCCATCGCCATGGTCGGGCCGAGCAGCGGGGCGATGATCATAGCGCCGATAACCACCGCTGTCTGGCCGCTGCGCATACCCAGCGCCGCAATCAGCGCGGACAGGATGACGGTCAGCAGATAATTGGGGCGCAACTTCAGGCTGGCCTCGATATCATCATATAGTTCGTTGGTGCTGATCCGGTCCCGGGTGAAAAAGGCTTCCAATTTTGTCGGCGGCTTCCGATCACCCGCAACCGATGGCCCAATGTCCTGCAACTCCGGAATTTCCGGCAGTACCGCTTCGACCTGCAGGACGAGAACGGAAAATCCCTCGGTGCCCCTGAAATTCTCGTCCAGCTCGGCGATGAGCGTCTCGATCGACCGGCTGGGTACGACGCAGGAATATTTCTCGAGACCGTCGGGGACAGGCTCCTGCCAGAAGCGGCTGCAATGGTTGGCAATGATGGCCTTTGCTTGCGCCACGAACGCGTCCGGGACGATGATTTCAACCAGCCTCGCCGACATCAGCCGCTCTTTCTCCCCGCGAGCCTATCGCGAGGCATGATGATATCACATTTCTCCGCGCGCCCGCCGGATCGCGAACCATTTCTCGACATTGCGATTATGCTCCTCCAACGTTTCGGCAAAGACATGACCGCCTCTGCCGTCGGCGACAAAATAGAGCGCATCGGTCTTCGCCGGGTTCAGCACCGCCTCTATGGACAGGCGTCCCGGATTGGCAATCGGTCCCTTGGGCAGGCCGACCATTGCATAGGTATTATAGTCGTTGACCTGAGCGATCTCCGATTGGCGGATACGACGCCCCAGCGGTTTGCCCCTGGTAATCGGATAGATGATCGTCGGATCGGCCTGCAGCATCATATTCTTGCGGATACGGTTGCTGTAGACGCCGGCCACTGTCCGCCGTTCCCGTGCCAGCGCGGTCTCTTTCTCGACTATTGCCGCCAGGGTGATCGCTTCATGCGGCGTTTTAGCGACGCTGGTCTTGGAACGCTTCGGCCATAGTTCGGCGATAGTATCCGTCATCGCCTTTTGCATCCGCGCCACCACGGCGGCGCGTTGCTCGCCGCGTTCGAAACTGTAGCTGTCCGGCAGGATCGATCCTTCAGCCGGCACCGGAATATCCCCCTTGAGCAGATTTTCCGCCATCAGGGTTTCGTGTACGATGATCGACGGCGTACCCTCCGGCACCGTGATCAAGCGCTGCACAGTCTTGCCGCCTTGCAAAATGGACAGAATTTGCGCGTTGCTCGCCCCGGCGGGAATTTCGAATTCCCCGGCCTTGATCGGTTCGGAACCGCCAAGAATTTTAGCACGCATCAGGAAATCGTCGGCGGATTCTATAACGCCTTCCGATTCCAGATCCTGCGCCGCCATGGCGAGGCTCGAACCCGATTTGATCAGGACCGTGCGCTGCTCTTCGAGAGGCCCGCTGGCGTTCCAGCCATAAAGGAAACTGCCGCCCAGCAGGACCGCAATGACCGCCGCTGCCACCAATATCAGGCAACCGAGACGGCGCATGATTTAGACCGCTTTCATGATGATGCTGGCATTGGTTCCGCCAAAGCCGAAGCTGTTGCTGAGCACAGCTTTCACTTCCCGCTTTTTCGCAACATGCGGCACCAGGTCGACGCCTTCGCACCCTTCATCCGGGTCGTCGAGATTAAGCGTCGGCGGCACGATCTGGTCGCGCAGGGCGAGAATGCTGAAAATGCCTTCGACAGCGCCAGCACCGCCCAGAAGATGACCGATTGCCGATTTGGTCGAGCTCATCGACATGGTCTTGAGATCATCGCCGAACAGCCGCTTTACCGCCGCCAGCTCGATCGTGTCCGCCATCGTCGACGTGCCGTGGGCATTGACATAGTCAATGTCGGCGGTCGTCAGACCCGAGCGCTTGAGCGCCATTTCCATCGAGCGATAGGCACCGGTTCCGTCCGGATGGGGTGCCGTCACATGATAGGCGTCGCCGGACATGCCATAGCCGACCACTTCGCAGTAGATATTGGCGCCGCGAGCTTGGCATGTTCATATTCTTCCAGAACAACGACACCGGCGCCCTCACCCATGACGAAACCGTCGCGATCCTTGTCATAGGGACGGGACGCTGCGGTCGGATCATCGTTGCGCTTGGTGGAAAGCGCCTTGGCCTGCGCGAAACCGGCAATGCCGATCGGGCAGATTGTTGCCTCCGCACCACCGGCCAACATGACATCGGCATCGTCCAGCGCGATCATGCGCGCCGCGTCGCCGATGCTGTGGGCACCGGTCGAGCAGGCTGTAACCACCGCGTGATTGGGACCCATCAGGCCATATTTGATCGAAACCTGACCGGAAATGAGATTGATCAGCCGTCCGTGGACGAAATGCGGACTCACCCGTCCGGGGCCGCGTTCCGCAAGAACCAGCGATTCTTTTTCAATGCCAGGCAATCCGCCGATGCCCGAACCGATCGAGCAGCCGGCGCGCAGCTTGGCTTCGTCGGACATGTCGGTCAGACCGGCATCCTCGAGCGCCTGGCCGGCGGCATCGATACCGTAGACAATGAACGGGTCGACCTGCCGCTGGACCTTGTGGTCAACGCGCAGATTGGGATCGAAGCCATATTCATGGTCCGCAGGCTTTACCTCGCAGGCGATATGACATTTCTGATCGGATGCATCGAAGCGGGTGATTTTTCCCGCGCCCGACTTGGAAGCCAAAATATTGGCCCAGGTCGTTTCCACATCTCCGCCCAGCGGCGTTACCAGGCCCATTCCGGTTACAACTACACGGCGCATATCATGCCTCTCCTTGCGGGCTTTCCCTGCCCAAAATCAAAACCTGTTCAAAATCAAAAAACGGCCACCGGATCAGGACTTTCCTCCCGGGCCGGTGAGCCGCTTTGCTTTATTTCAGCGATCATTGGCCCTGGGGCGCGCCTGTTCTGCTGGCAGCACCCCAAAATCAATTAGCCTTTGTTTTGTCGATAAAATCGATGGCGTCTTTGACGGTACCGATTTTTTCAGCGGCATCATCTGGAATTTCGACGCTGAATTCTTCTTCAAACGCCATAACCAGCTCAACAATATCGAGGCTGTCAGCGCCCAGATCATCGATGAAGGCAGCTTCTTCGGTGACTTTGTCGGCTTCAACACCCAGATGCTCAACAACAATCTTTTTTACGCGGTCTGCAGTCTCACTCATGAGAGGTCCTTTTTGTTAGGAATGAATTTCAATTTCGTCCTAGTGCGCTGGCGCGCGCCTTGCAAGTGTCCGTGAAGTCGAAATCGTACTGGAGATGATGTTTTTCGGCAAAGCCCTAGGAAATCATCGCCATACCGCCATTCACATGGAGCGTCTGACCGGTGACATAAGCGGCCTCCTGGCTGGCCAGATAGACCACTGCGGCACCGATATCGTCGCCACTGCCCATTTTTCCTGCCGGAATCTTGCGGTTGATCTCGTCTTTCTGGGCGTCGGTCAGCTCGTCTGTCATCGGCGATTCTATGAAGCCCGGGGCGACGCAATTGACGGTAATCCCGCGCGAGGCCAGTTCCTGGGCCAGCGCCTTGGACATGCCGACCAGACCGGCCTTCGAAGCAACATAATTGGCCTGCCCCGGATTACCAGTCGCGCCGACCACCGAACTAATCGAGATAATCCGGCCGCCGCGCGCTTCATCATCGGCCGCGCTGCGGCGCGGATCAGGCGGAAAGCCGACTCCAGATTGACCCGGATCACGTCGGAGAAATCCTCGTCCGACATCCGCATGACGAGACCGTCGCGGGTGATGCCGGCATTGTTGACCAATATGTCGAGCTTGCCGAGCTTTGCCACCGTGTCCGGCACCAGCGCGTCGACTTCCTCGGGTTTGAAAGGTCGCACGGCATGACGATATGCCCCTCGCCCGGCAATTCCGGGATCATTTCCATCAGCACGAGCTTGCGGGTGCCCGAAAGTGCAACGGTAGCGCCCCGTTCGGCGAGCGATCTGGCGATCGCCGATCCGATGCCGCCGGATGCGCCGGTTACCAGGGCGGTTTTTCCGCTTAAGTCAAACATTGCTAATTCCTTCAAAATACAAATTCGGGCCAGTAATCGCTGCTAGAGGCTTTTCAGAAACGCCTCGATATCATCCATCGAGACCAGGCTGACCTTTGCGGCTTCCGGCGCAATGCGTCCGACCATGCCGGTCAGCACCTTGCCGCCAAATTCGACAAATTGCTCGACTCCGGCTTCGGCCATATTGCCGACAGATTCCCGCCAGCGCACCGCGCCGGTCACCTGTTGCACCAGCAACTCGCGGATTTCATCGACATCCGAGACCGGAGCCGCCGTGACATTGGCAAACACCGGGACGACGGGCGGGAAAATGCTCGCTTCGGCCAGCGCTTCTTCCATCGCCTCGGCGGCGGGCGCCATCAGCGAACAGTGGAACGGAGCGGAGACGGGGAGCAACATGCCGCGCTTGATGCCATGGTCTTTCGCCGCGGCAATCGCGCGCTCGATCGCTCCGATATGCCCGGAGATCACGACCTGGGTAGGATCATTGTCATTGGCGACGGTGCAAATTTCACCCTGGGAAGAAGCATTGGCCAGCGCCGACGCCTTCTTGATGTCGGCGCCGAGCAGGGCCGCCATACCGCCCTCGCCCACCGGCACCGCTTTCTGCATCGACAGGCCGCGCAGCTTCAGCAATTCCGCGGTCGTCGTCAGGTCGAGCGCCCCGGCGGCGCAGAGCGCACTATATTCGCCGAGACTGTGGCCAGCCACATAGGAGCAAATATCGCCGATCGATTGACCGCCCTCTTTTTCCATTACCCGCAGCGTTGCGACAGCATTGGCCATGATTGCCGGCTGCGCGTTTTCCGTAAGGGTGAGTTCGTCGATCGGCCCGTCGCACATCAGTTTGAACAGATTCTGCTCCAGTGCATGATCGACTTCCTCGAACACTTCACGGGCGGTACTGCTGGCCTCTGAGAGGGCCTTGCCCATGCCGACGGCCTGGCTGCCCTGTCCCGGAAATATGAATGCACGCATGATGACCCCCAGATTTTCAAATATGATTGGGGGAATTAGGCACGAATGGTCGGTCATGCAAGCACCGCACGCTCCGATTAAAATCATTTGCGCAAATTTAATCGCGCGATTAAGCCATGCTTATGACGGATGAGGCATTTCAGGCAAAGCTCGCGAATTACTGCACAAAAACTTTTGGTGCAGACGGCAAACTAGAGCATTTGCGACGATTATCGGGCGGCGCCAGCATGGAAAGCTGGGCCTTTTCCTATGGCGGCGAAGACTTTGTCCTGCGGCGCCTGCCCGCGGGTCTTTCCGCCGATGATGACGGTTTGCGCGGCGTCCCGCTCGCGACCCAGGCGGATATCATCGAACTAGCCCGCACCACAGGGGTGACCGCTCCGGAGGTCCGCGGGAGACTCGCTCCGGAAGATGATATCGGCGAAGGTTTCATCATGGCCAAGGCCGAAGGAGAAACCCTGCCGCACAAGATATTGGGCAATCCCGATTTCGCCGAAGCGGAACGCAAGCTGACCCGGCAATGTGCAGGGGAACTGGCAGCGATCCACCAAATTCCGGTGCAATCTCTGGCGGCATCGCTGGAATATTTCTCCCCCGCCGAGTTGATCCGCATCCAGAAAGACAAATATGACGAGATCGGCAGCCAGATTCCGATTTACGAATATGCCTTCCACTGGCTGAACGAGAACGCGCCCGACGCCACCGACAAATATCTCGTGCACGGTGATTTCCGGATGGGTAATCTGATGATCGACCATGACGGGCTGTCCGCGGTGCTCGACTGGGAACTGGTCCGGTTGGGCGATCCGGTGCAGGATCTCGCCTATCTGTGCACGCCAAGCTGGCGGTTCGGACACTATGAGAAGGTCGCGGGCGGCTTCGACAGCGCTGAAGCCCTGCTGCAGGCCTATGCGGAGGCCAGTGGCAGAGAAGTGGACCCGGACCGTTTCCGTTTCTGGCTGGTCTACTCCACCCTCTGGTGGGGCGTAGCCTGCATGGTGATGGGACAGATCTGGCGCAGCCATGGCGACCGCTCGCTGGAGCGGACCGTCATTGGCAGGCGCGTCTCCGAGGTCGAGATTGACCTCGCCCTGCTGTTCGAGGAAATTCTGCCCGCCGAAATCTGCACGCCATTCGACTGGGCCGTGCCGGAGGACCAAACGGTGACCGGCGAGACCGGATATGGAGAGCTGCTGACAGCGCTCGGCGAGTGGAACGCGAAACATGTGCAGCCGGGCCTTCAGGGACATGACAAGTTCCAGTCCCGGGTCGCCGGCAACGCGCTGGGAATTGCCAGGCGACAGGCCGAATGGGGACCGGATTTCCGGGATGCCGCGAAGGCCCGGCTGACAGCTATCGGTTATGATCATGGACAGCTTTGCAGCGGACTTTCAAATGGGGAGATTGCGATTACGCAATCGGCCGTCTGGGACCATCTGCGCCTGTCCGCGCTTGAACGCCTGTCTATCGACCAACCCAAATATGCCGGCCTCAAGGTCGCGCTCAAAAATGGAGACCAACATGACCGCTTTCGAAATCCCGCAGGAAATTGAAGACTATCTCGGCGTGCTGGATGCTTTCATTGAAGCCGAAATCAAGCCGATAGAACGGCGCGACGACAATATCCGTTTCTTTGACCACCGGCGGGAAGATGCCCGCACCAACTGGGAGAATCAGGGCCTGCCGACCGAGGAATGGGAAGCCTTGCTGGGCGAAATGCGCCAGGTGGCCGATGCCGCCGGCCATTATCGCTACGCCCTGCCCAAGGAATTCGGCGGCCAGGACGGCACCAATCTCGGCATGGCGCGGATTCGCGAGCATCTGGCCCACAAGGGGTTGGGCCTGCACAATGACCTGCAGAATGAGAATTCGATCGTCGGCAATCTGGTCCAGCCTCTGATGCTGCGCGACTTTGGTACCGAGCAGCAGAAGCGGGACTATATCCCCCAGATGCTGGCCGGGAGAATGGGCTGGTGCTTCGGCCTGACCGAGGAACATCACGGCTCCGATGCCACCTGGATGGACACGACCGCGGTGCGGGAAACCCGTGACGGGGTGGACGGCTGGCTGATCAACGGCAACAAGATGTGGACCACCGGCCTTCACAAGGCCTCGCATGTGATGACCTTTGCGCGGCACAGCGGCAAAGACGGCGACGCAAAGG
>NZ_PYIA01000004.1:0-19049 GCF_013265645.1 Sphingopyxis sp. BSNA05
CCTCCCGTTCGCCCTGAGCTTGTCGAAGTTCGGGTTGCGCCAAGCCCGATGCTTCGACGGGCTCAGCACGAACGGCTTTCCTGTCCGCCTGTTCCACAAGCTCCACCAGCGTCGGCAAAAAGCCGGCGAGAGTCTTGCCCGCCCCGGTCGGCGCGGTCAGCAAGGCGTGGCGCCCTGCCCGCGCCGCCGCGAGCATTTCCAGCTGGTGCCGCCGCACGGTCCAGCCGCGCGCGGTGAACCAGTCGGTCAGGATCGACGGAATCTTTTCATCGGCCATGGCGCTGCTCCTGCTCCGTCCTTCCTGCATCGACACGGCATCGCGCCTGCCATCAATATAGGAACGATATTGCGACTGGCAATCACGCCTGATCCTTGCCCGCGCCCGAATATTCCCGTATTCACCGGCCGGAGCGATTTCAACATGGTCGCGCCAGCAGATCCAACAAGAGCGCCAAAGATGGACAACCGGACAATATCGAACAGCCGCATCGAATGGGGCTTCATGATCACCCTTCTGGTCATCATCTCGCTGGCCTTCGCGGTGCTGATCGAACCTTTTTTCGGCGCTGTCGTCTGGGGCGTCGTCGTCGCGGTCCTGTTCCGGCCGGTCTACGAACGGCTGCTGGGCTATCTGCCGGGCCGGGCCAATCTGGTCGCAGCGATCACGCTGATCCTCATTCTGCTGCTGGTCATCGTCCCGGCCATCCTGCTCGGCATGGCGCTGGCGCAGGAAGCGGCCACCATCTATCTGCGAATGCAGGAAGGGGAGATCGATTTCGGCGCTGTTTTGCGGCCTTTGAAAATAGTCTGCCGCAATGGGTGCAGAACCAGCTCGCCGCTTATGGCTATGGCGATTTCGCGAGCATAAGGGCGGAAATCGAACAGTCGATATCCGCCATTCTCGAATTCCTGGTGACCCAGCTGCTCAGCGTCGGCCAAGGCGCCTTCCAGTTCATGCTCGCCCTTGGCGTCATGCTCTACCTGACCTTCTTCCTGCTGCGCGACGGCCGCGCGCTGAGCGACCGGATCGAACAGATGGTGCCGCTCGGAGAGGAGAAGCGGCGCATTCTGATGGAAAAATTCCTCGTGGTCATCCGCGCGACGATCAAGGGCAGCCTGATCATCGCGATCATCCAGGGCAGTCTCGGCGGCCTCGTCTTCTGGGCGCTCGACATCCGCGGCGCCTTGCTCTGGGCGGTGCTCATGGGCATTTTCTCGCTGATTCCGGCAATCGGTACCGGGTTCGTCTGGGTCCCGGTCGCGCTCTATCTTTTTATCACCGGAGCTGTCTGGCAGGCCGTCGTTCTGGTGCTCTGCGGCGTGTTCGTGATCAGTATGGTCGACAATCTCGTCCGGCCCACGCTGGTCGGCAGGGACACGCGGATGCCCGACTATGTCGTGCTGATCTCGACCCTCGGCGGACTGCAGCTGTTCGGCATCAACGGCATTGTCATCGGCCCGCTGGTGGCCGCTCTGTTCATTGCGATCTGGAGCATCTTCTCCGACATGCAGCAGGGTCAGGTGGAGCCGGAAAAAGCTAGCGAATAGTCGCGCGACGCGCCGCTTCGTCCGCCATCGTCATCATCGACCGCGCATGGCGCAGCGCCACCGCATGATGGTCATGGCCATAGCCGCCCCCTAGCGCGCTGGCGACGGCAATGCCGCGGTCACGGGCCTTGCGGATGACCATCCGGTCGCGCTGTTCGAGTCCCGCATCGGTGAGCGCCAGCCGGCCCAGCCGGTCATCGGCGTGCGGATCGACCCCGGCCTGATAGAGCAGCATATCCGGTTTGAAGCCTTCAAGAATTTCCTGCAGAGCTACATCCAGTATCGCCAGATAGGCCTCGTCTTCCACCGCATCGGGCAGCGCAATGTCGCGGCTGGAGCGCGCCTTTCTGGTCGGGAAATTGCGTTCATTATGGATCGACAGGGTGAAAATATCCTCGCGCCCGGCCAGCAAAACCGCGGTGCCGTCGCCCTGATGCACGTCCAGATCGACAATCAATATCCGGCGCGCGTCGCCTTCCGCCAGCAGCCGGTTGGCGGCGATCGCCAGATCGTTGAACACGCAATAGCCGGCGCCGGTGTCGGCCAGCGCATGATGGCTGCCCCCGGCGCTGTTCGCCGCATAGCCATGTTGCAGGGCCAGCTGCGCCGCCAGCCAGGTGCCACCCGACGTATATTGGACGCGGCTGGCAATATCCGCCGACACCGGAAAGCCGATCCGCCGTTCTATTTCACGTGGAACAGTCGCGCTCAGCACCTGCTCGACATAGTCCGGGTCATGCACCGCCTCGATCCACTGGCGCTCCATTAGAGGTGGCTGATGGGCTTGATGCAGCGGCGCATGGGTCTGGATCGCTTCCATCACCAGCCGATATTTATCAAAGACAAAGCTGCCGCTGGCCGGGCGCGGCGCGACATAATCGGGATGGTGGACGATATGGAGCATGGATAGCCTAGGAACGCTTCTGCAGATGATAGGTCAGGGCCATGGCGATACAATGTCTGACGGCCTCGGTTGGCAGTTCCTCTTTGCTGTCAAACAGCACGGCGCGATTGCCGTCAAAGGTCAGTTCCTCGCCATATAGCTGCCGATAGCGCTCGACCAGATCGGTCTGGCAATGCACATAGAGCGCATATGTGTCCGGCGATTTCTTGTGCCGATGGATCCGCACGGTGGTGCCCGACCCGCTCGCCGCCGTCAGAAATGCCGGCTCTCCCCATTTGACCGTCTCTTCCAGCGGACCGATAGCCGGATTCTCGCGCGCAACCTCCAGCACCAGCTGGCGGAGCTGCACCAGCCTCTTGGCTATTTGCTCCGGAAGGCCTTCCCAGGCTGAGCGCGTGGGTTCGGGAATTTCGTCTGTCATGCCCCACCATTATCAGCCGGTCGGGCTTCTTGTCACGCGCCCCGTATCAACCGCCCCGGCCGCGCGCCTGTCGACTGGTCGAAGCGCCGGATAATCTCGCCCGACACGATGGTCGCATCATAGCCGGTGGCGCGCTGGTGCAGGCGTTGCCCGCCGGCAGGCAGATCGCGGACGATCTCCGGCAGATGCAATTGCAGCTTGTCGAGATCGATCACATTGATATCCGCCTTTGCGCCAAGCTTGAGCAGGCCGCGCTCGTCCAGCCCAACCGCTTTGGCGGCCTTGTGCGACAGCATATGCACCGCTTCCGCCAGTTCAAAACGTTCGGCTCCCGGATTGCGGACATATTGGGTCAGCAAATAGGTCGAATAGCTGGCGTCGCAAATCGCGCCATAATGGGCGCCACCGTCGCCGAGGCCGGGAATGCAATGCGGGTGGCTCAGCATTTCATGGGCGCTGGCCAGCGTGCCATTTTCATAATTGCCCAAAGCGGCGAGGAACAGGCCTTTGCCGTCCGTCTCCAGCAGACGGTCATAGGCGATCTCCTGCGGCGTGCAGCCCTTGGCCGCCGCCTGCCCTGCCATGCTCATCTCTTTCGGCGGCGCATAATCCGGCGGATTGTCGAGCGGGAACAGCCAGTTCCAGTCGCGGGCCAGCGCGTTGAACGGATGGCCCTGTTCAAAATCTTCGCTCAGCAAGGCCGCCCGCAAGTCCGGATCGCGCATTGCCTTGACTTGCTCGTCTATCGGCAAGTCGGCGATCTTGGCCCAGCTCGGGCAGAGAATGAAGGGGTGGACCGTCAGCTCCAGCCCGGCGATCAGGCCGATCGGGCGGGGCATGATCTGGGCGGTGGCTTTGCCGCCATTCGCGTTGGTCGCCTCAATCATATCGAGAACCTTGCGCCAGCGCGGCGGGCCGTCATTGCCCGAGGCGAGCGTGAACGTCGCCGGCCGGCCGGAGCTTTCCACCACCCGTTCGATCACCTGATATTCCTTGTCCCAGCCGACAAAGGCATCGAGCACGACCTGAAAGGTCCCCGTCCCGGCATCCTTCATGCCGCCACAAATGGCTTCCAGCTCGGCGACATCGGCTTCGAACGTCGGAATGGAGCCGCCGTCTGCGGTCTTGTGAATCGACAGCCGTGAAGTGGCAAAGCCGATCGCTCCGGCCTCCATCGCTTCCCGCGCCAATTTGCGCATCATGGCCAGGTCATCATCATTGGCCGGTTCGCGGGACGCACCGCGCGCGCCCATGGCGTAAACGCGCAGCGGCGAGTGCGGCAGATAGGCCGCAATATCGATATCGCGCTTGCCTTTCTCGACCACGTCGAGATATTCGGGGAACGTCTCCCAGCTCCACGGCAGGCCGTCGGCCATGACCACGCCCGGGATATCCTCGACGCCTTCCATCACGTTGATCAGCATGTCGTGATCTTCCTTGCGGCAGGGCGCGAAACCGACGCCGCAATTGCCCATGATCGCTGTGGTCACGCCGTGCGAAGATGACGGGCTGAGCTCTTCCGCCCAGATGCACTGGCCGTCATAATGGGTGTGCACATCGATAAAGCCGGGGGTGACGATCTTGCCCGTCGCGTCGATTTCTTCGCGACCGGTTCCGGGCACCTGCCCGATTGCCGCGATCCTCCCGTCGCTGACCGCGATATCGCCGTCAAAGAGTTCACCGCCGCTGCCATCGGCAATGGTCCCGCCGCGAATTACCAGATCATATATTTTGGTCATGTTTAGATTCACCCTCTCACAAGCTGAACGATGCCACCGATCAAGGTGCCAAGTACGAATATATAGATGGGGGGCATGCTGGCGTAGAGCCAAAGCAGCCGTTTTTCCGGTGCCCTGTGATAGCCCAGCGCATAGCCGACCCGCATGAACGGCCAGATCAGTCCGATAGCTGCGGCCCAATAGGGGCTGACGACATAAGCGAACAGCCACAGGCCGGGCAGGAACAGCACCAGATGTTCCAGCGTGTTCTGATGTGCCCGGACATGGCGCTCATATTTGGGGGGTCCGCTATGCGATGGCGGCACGATCTTGAACCGGCCGCGCGCCAGGCCGGCCATCAGCAAAGTGAAATAATAAGCGAGCAGAGCCAGCGCACTGACGATCGCCACATAAATATACGGGTCCATGATCCGCTAATCCCCATCCCTTTTTCAGACTGTTCTGAACGAAGGGATCGGCCCTGGCCATAGTGCATTTCGATAAGAAACTTGTGCCGGGAGAATTTTGCGGCCTGGCGGTTCTCGTTCCTGGCGATCAGCCCAAGGCGCAAAACCAACCATTGGCAAAATATACCATTATTCAGCAACCGTTAATCTGCGTAACTTGGCCGAAATCAATCAAGCCATTGATATATAGAGATTTTATCAAACTGGCACGCCCTGTGCAAAGCTATGTTCATCTTCGCAACACAAGTCGCGAAGCGCCAGTTTAAACAAAAGGAATTTGAAAATGATCAACGTAAACATTCAGAACCAAGTCGCAGCCGCTTTTGCCGCTCTTTTCTCCGCAGCGGTTTTTGTTATCGCAAGTGTTGGCCCGGCCGTTCAAAACTCCGCCGCCCTGATCGCATAACCCCAAACAGAACGAAGGAAAAAACCATGCCCCGCTTCTCATTCCGTCAGGAAATCGCCGCCGGCTTCGCAGCCATATTCTGCTCGGCCATTCTCGTAATCTCGTCGGTCGGTCCGGCAACAAACGGCGCGACCTTCATCTGATGCCAGTCGACCGGTGCGATCTTGCCGGTCGATTGTACGGGGCTAGTGCCCCGCCTGCTCGCCGCGCTCCAGTCCCGATAAGGCCAGCTGCCCGTCAATCTGTGCCATCAGCCGGTCGAGGCCGTCTTCCGATTTTGCCTCGGCCCGGGCGACCAGCACATCCTGCGTATTGCTCGCCCGCAGCAGCCACCAGCCGTCCTCGGTATTGACCCGCGCGCCGTCGGTGTCGTTGACATCGGCGCCGCTGGCCGAAAGCCGCTCCAATATTTCGTCGATCACCGCGAACTTGCGACTCTCGTCGACCTGAAAGCGCATTTCCGGCGTGTTGATCATATCCACCATATCGCTGCGCAACCGGGTGACGCTCTTGCCGATATTGGTCGCCGCCTGGATCAGCCGGATCGCGGCATAAGGCGCGTCGTCGAAACCATAATAATCATGTTTGAAAAACACATGGCCGCTCATTTCGCCGGCGAGCGGCGAACCGGTTTCCTTCATCTTCGACTTGATCAGGCTGTGGCCGGTTTTCCACATCAATGGCTTGCCACCGCATTCCGCGATCCGGTCATAAAGCGCCTGCGAGGCCTTGACGTCCGCAATGATCGTCGCGCCGGGTTCGCTCTTCAGCACATCCTCGGCATAGATTTGCAGCAACTGGTCGCCCCAGATCACCCGGCCCTCGCCGTCAATCGCGCCAATGCGGTCGCCGTCGCCGTCAAAGGCCACGCCGAAGTCGAGGCCTTTCTCCGCGACCAGTGCTTTCAGGTCGGCGAGATTCTTTTCCTCGGTCGGATCGGGATGGTGGTTGGGGAAGCTGCCGTCGACATCGGTGTAGAGCAGATGATGCTCGCCGGCGCCGCGATCGCTGAGCAGTTTCGTCAGCTTCTCGATCACCGGTCCGGCCGCGCCGTTGCCGCAATCCCATCCGACCTTGAACGCACCGCCGGTGAAATTCTTCAGCAGGCGCTCGACATATTCGTCCTCGATATCGATCCGCTCGAACGTGCCGCTGCCCTGATCCCAGTCGCCTTCCGATGCCATGGTGCCGAGGCCGAGAATATCGGCGCCGAAAAAGGGGCGGCCCTGGAACACCATCTTGAAGCCGTTATAATTGGCCGGATTGTGACTTCCGGTAATCATTATGCCACCCTGGACCGTTTCCAGCACAGATTCGGCATAATAAAGCATCGGAGTGGGACCCATTCCGACAGAAATGGCGTTGATTCCGGCATCATTGAGGCCGCGGAAAAGAGCCTCTTCCAGCATCGGGGAACTGTCGCGACCATCAAATCCGGTTGCCACCGCAGTCCCGCCATCGCGCGCGATCAGTTCCGAAACCCCGGCCTATCGCATAGGCATCCTCCGCTCCCAGCGTCTCGCCGATAATCCCGCGAATGTCATATTCGCGCAGGGAAGTGGAGTGGAATTTGTGGGATTTCGGGGCGTTCATGGGCATGGCCTTGCTTTATTGGACTGGCCTCTGTTTCTAAGGCGCAGGTTCCTGAAAATCCAGCGATACTGTCAAAATATGACGCGCGGGCTACCGGCGCGAAGATGCTTCCAATTCTTCCAATAATATGTCGCGCGCCCGGTTGATCATCTTTGCCAGCTGCTCGTCCCCGCCATTGTCGGATGATGCTCCGCCAGCCTTTGCTTCCACGCGGCATTGATCTCGATAAAGCCGGCGTCGTCACCCACGCCAAGCAGGGATCGCGCCCGGTCCAGTTCGAAATTGCGCGGTTTGCGCTTCGGTTCTTCCACATCGCGGGCGGGAATCAATATCCGCCAGCCGCTGAGAAAGGCGGCTCCGGCCAGCATCGCGCCGCCCATGATCCAGCTGCCACCCCGCAGGAAATTGGCACCGATCAGCGCGACCACCAGCGCCAGCCATTGATTGGCGGTCATCGTCTTGGCCTTGCCCGACAATATCAGCCAGGCCAGCATCGCGCCGCCAAAGATGAGCAACGGCGTCATGCGTCAGGCAACCAGCTTTGGCTTTGTCGTCGCTGGACCGGCGTCTTCGGCTTTCTGTTCCGCGGTCTGCGGCAGCGCCAGATGTTTGATCAGCTCGCGCAATTCCTGTCGCGCCGCCAGATGGCTGGTGGCCAGCCGGCCGAGATATTTCTTGTCGAGCATGGTCAGGCCGGCCGGGAACAGTTCGCGGTAGATCACGCGCTCGCTCAGCCCGGGAATGATGCGGAAACCGACGCGCTGCGACAATTCTGCCAATGCAGCGACGATCCGCTTCATATTATGCGCTTCGACATATTGTGTCCGGTTGCGCAGCAACACCCAGTCGATCGTCGTACCATCAGCCTTGGCCCGCGCCTTCCGCGCATCCCAGATCAGTTCGGCATAAAAGCTCAATTTTCGGACCTTGTAGGTTTCCGGATCGACCTGTCCGATCAGTCGAAATCGACGAAACTGTCGTTGATCGGCGTCACCAGGCTGTTGGCTCTGGTAGCGACAAAGCGGGCGAACTTGTCATCGCGACCCGGCGTGTCAAACAGCAGATAATCCACATTGTCCGCCATTTTCGCCATCAGCTGCTCGAGCCGGGCGAGATTGTCCTCTTCGAACACTTCATAATAGGGCTGCGGAATATCAATATTCAGCCGCTTCATCGTCGCATCGCGGTTTTCCAGGTAGCGATAGGATGTCCGCTGACGCGGATCGAGGTCGATGATCCCGACCTTGTGACCCTGATAAGCGAGGGCAACCGCAACATGGACCGCGGTGGTCGACTTGCCGGTCCCGCCTTTCTCGTTGGCGAAGACAATATGATACGCACTGCTGGTCACGTTTTGATCAATACCCCTGTTCTTGGCCCTTGCGAAGGACGATACACCGTCCCATAGCTTACACGAGCTTTACAGAAAATCTAAACGCAAAGAGTGTTCCATGCAAATTGTTCGACAGCTTGACCCGCTGCGGGACGCTTTGGCGTCCTTTCGCAAAACCGGTGCGAAAATAGGGCTGGTTCCGACCATGGGTGCGCTGCACGCGGGCCATATGCGGTTGGTGGACGTCGCGATGGAACAATGCGACGCGGTCGTCGCTTCGATCTTCGTCAACCCCACCCAATTCGGCGAAGGAGAGGATCTTGATGCCTATCCGCGTCAGGAAGCCGCCGATGCTGCCCTGCTGCAGGCGGCGGGGGTGAAGCTGCTGTGGGCGCCCACGGCCGATCAGGTCTATCCGGACGGTTATGCCACCCATGTCAGTGTCAGCGGGATCAGCGACGGGCTTTGCGGCGCCGCGCGCCCGGGCCATTTCGACGGAGTCTCCACGGTTGTGGCAAAATTGTTCAATCAGGTCCGCCCCGATGCCGCCTATTTTGGCGAGAAAGACTATCAGCAGCTTGCGGTCATCCGCCGGATGGCACGCGACCTTGATTTCACCCATGATATAGTCGGTGTGCCGACTGTCCGCGATCCTGATGGCCTCGCGCTGTCGTCGCGCAACGCTTACTTGACCGCCGAGCAAAGAGCCAATGCTGCGGCGCTTCCCGATGCCATGCGGGAAGCGGCCAATGCGATCGCAGCTGGCGGCAATATCGCCGATATACTGGACGCCGCGAAGACCAGAATATTGGGTTCCGGCTTTCACAAGATTGATTATTTCGAGCTACGCGACGCCAATCGACTTACTATTCTCGATATTTTTACAGAGCCTGCCCGTCTTTTCGCCGCCGCCCATATCGGTAGGACGCGGCTGATCGACAATATCCCTGTTTCCTAGGCCTGTAGCGCTTTGCGGTTAACCAAATTTCCGGGAAAAACCGCAGATTCAAAGGGTTTCTGCAGGGATGGAACCGGATTTTCGCGATTCGCGTTAACCATTTCTTTAGGACATTGCGCTGAAAGTCGGCCTGTCGCCAGCAAGTGCGGCAACAGAAACAGGGACTGACAATATGGGCAACAGCATGAAAAGCGCCGCCTTTCTGATAGAAAGCCGCCTCGCCGAGGCATCGCATGGTAGCAGCAATGCATATTTCGATCTGGGCGTGATCTATTCCACCGGATCGGATGGCGTCGAGGTCGATCTGATCGAAGCGCATAAATGGTTCAATCTGGCGGCCTTGTCCGGCCACGATGAAAGCAAGGTCTGCCGTGCGGAAATATCGCTCGACATGACAGCGCGCGAAATCGCCGAAGCACAGCGGGAAGCACGCAGCTGGTTACAGGAAACTTCACGCCGCGCTGCGTGACTCTAACCGGTTTTTTGAACGGCCCCAATTCGGCCAGAAATTCGATATCGGCAGCGACCGCCTGCCGTTCGCGTTCGAGATAGTCGGCTATCGCAGACCGAAATCCCGGATCGACGATATAATGGGCTGACCAGGTCGGCACCGGCTGATAGCCCCGGGCCAGCTTGTGGCTGCCTTGCGCTCCAGCCTCGACGGTCTTCAATCCGCGCGCAATCGCCGCGTCGATCGCCTGATAATAGCAAATCTCGAAATGCAGAAACGGGATATTGCGCGTACAGCCCCAATAGCGACCGTAAAGCGTTTCTTCGCCGATAACATTGAGTGCGCCCGCGACGGGGACACCCTCCTGCATCGCGAATATCAGCAGCAGCTTCTCGCCCATCTTCTGATGCAGGAGATCGAATGCGCTGCGGGTCAGATAGGGCTGTCCCCATTTGCGCATCCCGGTATCCTGGTAGAATTCCCAGAAATAGTCCCAGTGATGCGGTTGGATTTCGTCGCCTGACAGATGGACTATGTCGACTTCTTGCTGGGCCTTGGCCCGTTCCCGGCGGATCGCCTTGCGTTTCCGGGAAGACAATGCGCCTAGAAAGTCATCGAAGCTCTGATAGCCGTCATTGCGCCAGTGGAACTGGCTGTCGGTGCGGATCATCCACCCGGCTTCGCGAAAATAGCCGAGTTGGCCCTCGCTGACAAAAGTCGCGTGCACCGACGAGATTCCGTTATTCTCTGCCAGCTGCTCGGCCGCCCGCAACAGCGGCACCGCGAGGGATTGGTCACGCAACAGCAGGCGGGGGCCTGGCACCGGAGAAAAGGGGGCCGCTATCTGGATCTTGGGATAATATTGGCCGCCGGCATTTTCATAGGCATGGGCCCATTGCTGGTCGAATATATATTCTCCCTGACTGTGAGACTTGAGATAGGCGGGCAGGCAGGCGGCGATTTCACCGGCACTATCCTCGATGATGACGGGCAGGGATTTCCAGCCGGTACCGGGTCCGACGCTGGCCGACTCTTCCATCGCGGACAGGAAAGCGTGGGATACAAACGGATTGGCGGAGCCGGCGCACGCATTCCACTGGTCAGCCGGCAGGCTGGCGATATTTTCGGCAACGCGTGCAACGATCCCGGTCGGGGCGGCTGGCGGCTCAGACATGCGGATCAGCTCTCCGGTATCTCGTAAACCGGTTCGTCTGCATAGAGAGCCGCGGTTTTTCCTGCTCGGCGGACCGCACGGTCCAGGTGACGATGGGTAAGCCGCGCGCGCGCTGGGCTGCGGCAAAGCGGGACGGCAGGTCGCGGATATCATAAGCCAGGAAATCGGGCTTCGCTGCCCAGAGATTGCGATGACGCGCGATCCTTCCGCGCCAGTTCCCGCTGTCTTCTTCCGTCACAACCAGTCCCCGGACGATATGGTCGGCATTCTTTCGAAACCAGGCACAGACCAGCGGATTGAACGACATGATGGCTGCCTTGCCGCCATAACCTTCCAATGCCCTGCGGACAGAAAGACACAATGGGCCTACCCGCACGTTGCGCGACTTGATTTCTATCAGGACCGGGACCCGTCCGCCTATCTGGGCAAGGGTTTCGCGCAAGCGCGGAATCTTGCCATGGCCGTCATTGAGCTGGATCCGGTCAATATCGTCGGCCCGCAAGTTGCCTATCCGGCCGCTCTGGCCCGTCAGCCGGTCCAGTTCATAGTCATGGAAGACAAAGGCGCGGCCATCTTCGGCGGCCTGGACGTCGCATTCAATTCCGTGACCCAGCTTGATCGCGGCCTCGAAGGCGGCGGGACTGTTTTCCAGTACGCCCCTTCCGTGCAGACCCCGATGCGCATAGGGCTGGCCTTTCAGAAATGCTACGCGACCGGCCGCCGGAGCGGGTGCCAGCGCATTGTCTAGCAGCTTCGCGATCACTCGGGCTTCAGGGCGATGATGGCGTCAACCTCGACCGCAACCCCAAGCGGCAGCGAGGCCACGCCGACCGCGCTTCGGGCATGCTGCCCGGCGGCGCCGAAAATCACTTCCATCATGTCGGAACAGCCGTTTGCGACCTTGGGATGGTCAGTATAGTCCGCGGTGCTGTTGACGAAGACCCCGAGCTTCACGATCCGGTCCACCCGGTCGAGCGATCCAGCAGCTTTCTTGATTTGCGCTGCGATCATCAGCGCGCAGGCCTTGGCGGCCTGTTGCCCGTCTTCCAGTGACATATCGTCACCCAGCCGCCCGGTGATCAGTCTGCCGTCGTGCATGGAGACCTGTCCGCTGATATGGAGCATGCCATTCACTTCGATGGTGGGAACATAAGAGGCAACCGGGGCCGCAGGTGTCGGCAATTCAATGCCCTTGGCGATCAGGGCCTGTTCAATATTGTCGGTCATAAGGCAAAACTCTCACGCATGGTTGGCAGGGTCAAGCTCTTGCGATGGCAAGTCCATCGCCGGAGCCGGTACGGCATTGTCAAACTTGTCCGATATCCAGGCCGTAGCCTCGGCCCAAAGGTCAATCCGGGCGTGGGCGGCCGGGTTGGTGGTGACATGTCTGGCCATGATTGGTTCACCGACCATTTGCAGGCGCCATACGTCGGGTGCATGTTTGGCGACGCTGCCGTGCTGGTGACCCAGATCATCGACAAAACGGTCACGCTGGGCTCATATTCCGCGAGAATGCCGGCCAGAAGTTCACCCTTGCCGCCCTGGTTGGTATAGACGGGAAAATCGATACCGACAGCCTTGAGCTGCTCGGCGCGGGCTTCGCGGCGGTCATCGAGCAGATTGGTCAGGATCACGACATCGGCGATTTCACCGAGCCTGTTGATGGATTCAACCGCGCCCTCGATCGCGCCCTGCCGGTGCATTTCATTGTCGAAAAACTCTTTCAGCATCGGCCAGATCTGTTGCGGCAATACCTGGGTCCCGTCATGTTTATGGCGCAGGGCATTGGCGAAATTATTGCCGTTTTCCAGGTCGAAATGGATATGCTTGTCACTGTCCAGCCATTGCTGGAACGGGACCACCATGTGCAGCAGGACTTCGTCGCAATCGCTGATCAGAAGCGGCTTGTTACTCATAAAAGTCTCCGGAAGAGTTTAAATGCTGCGCTGCTGCAGCGAGTTTTTCGGGGGCGACACCGATAGCGTCGGCGCAGGCGACCAGATCGGGTTCGTGATTGGCAAGAAAACCGAGCAGCGATGACAGCATCGCCGGGTCTTCGAGACCCGACCGCAGTTCGCGGGGATCGAGGCCGGTCAGGGCGAGCAGTCGCTCGGCGCGATCCTGATCCTGCAGCACCCATCCGAGCGCCTGCAAGGCGATGATTTCGCTGTCCGGCCCGAGATTGGGATTTGTTTCCATTGCCGCTTTCGCCTAATGGTTTGGCAGCAAGTTTGAAAGGGCAAATCCGGCTGTGGCAAAAGAGTATTGGTGGTTGAGGACAATGAATTGAACCTCAAGCTATTCTGTGATCTGCTGCGGGCCCACGGTTTTGTTGTCGAGCCGGTCAGCGACGGCCGGGAAGTGCTCGAAAAGGCGCGAAGCTTCGTGCCGAATCTGATCGTCATGGATATCCAGTTGCCGCATGTCAGCGGTCTGGAACTGATCGAGCAGATCAAGAAAGACGGGCAGCTCAAGATCATACCGATCATGGCCGTCACCGCTTATGCCGGCAAGGGGGACGAGGACCGGATTTTGAGTGCCGGGGCAGAGGCTTATGTCTCAAAGCCGATATCGGTCGCGAAATTCATCGAATCGGTGCAGAAAGTTCTGCACCGCTAAAGACTGGCCAAAGCCTGCTTATTTGATTTTGGCTTCCTTGAACTCGACATGCTTGCGCACAACCGGATCATATTTGCGCTGCACCATTTTCTCGGTGAGATTCCGCGGGTTCTTGCGGGTCACATAGAAAAAGCCTGTGTCCGCCGTGCTGACGAGTTTGATCTTTACATTGGCTGGTTTCGCCATGGTGCATTCCTTAAGGCAGAAGCTGAAATAAAAACAGCGACGCTATCGGGCGCCGCATTCGTTCCCGCGCTAATGGTGAAAAGCCCGATGAATGTCAAGAAAAAGCCTTCACGCTTCCCGGCGTGGCAAAGGGCGTCCCATTTACGACTATTTAACCATGTTTTGCATAGTCATCCGGAAACAGGGGCCGTTGCGATGAACCATGATCAAAATCCGTTTGTACAGGCAGAAATGCTGAACTTGCTCGACAATCTGCCAGCGGAACTGGCCGCTCGTCATCCACTGCAATTTCTCATGCATCTGGACCATGTCCGGCAAAAAGCGGCCGAGCACCGGCTTTCGGCGCTTCGCGACCTCAGCTCAGCGCTGGAAAGCGCATTGCAGCCGGCGATGCAAAATGGCGGTGCCATGACCATCGCGCGTTCATATCTCGAGGCCATGCGCGCCACGCTCGAAATGGGCCAGGTAAACCCGGCGATGACCGAAGCGCTGCTGGCCAATGTCGCGCTTCGTCTCGGCGGGCAGGCCTGACGCCGGGCCTTGTGGATGCTTTCCTAACTTCGCTTTTTGCTCTGGCCGTTGCCGAATTTGGCGACCGGCCGCAGATATTGTGCGCCGCTCTGGCGATACGATATGCCCGTGTCTCGCCGGTCATCTGCGGCCTCGGCCTGGCTACGCTCTGCAATTGCGTGATTTCCGCCATCGCCGGATCGGCGGTCCATGGCTGGATCAGTGAAGATGCTCTGCAGCTTTTCTATGCCCTGTCGCTGATATTTGCCGGTTTTGGCATGGTGGTCTGGCGCCGCCCGGTCGACTTGCTGCAAAAATGGCGGTTAGGGCCGTTCTGGACGTCGTTTCTCGGGCTCTTCATCTTGCAACTGGGTGACAAGGGACAATTTGTCCTGATGGCCACCGCTGCCCGGACGGACATGGCGGCCTTCGCCGCCGCCGGAGGATGGACCGGGGTGATGATCGCCTGCGTGCCCGCGATATTGTTCCACCGGCAAATGGCCGCGCATGTTTCGATGGCACGCGTCCGCTATGCCGGTGGTGCCGGTTTTATCATCGTCGGTATGATAGTGGCGCTCGGCGCATGGGGTATATTCTGACCCGACTCGAACAGATCGATGTTATCAATCTTAGATAGCAATTCTTCTCGTTTTATCGATCAGTCGATATGGTTTAGTCTTCCTGCTGTAGAATGAAAATTCCGAAAAGGAGATCGAACATGACCACAGGTGACAATGCAAAGAAAGCCGTAGCTGAGGCGCTGAACGGGATTTTGGCGGACAGTTTCGCCCTCTATCTCAAGACCAAGAACTTTCACTGGCACGTTTCCGGCCCCATTTCCGCGACTATCATCTGATGTTCGACGAGCAGGCGGCGCAGATTCTTGCCACCACGGACCTGATCGCCGAACGGGTCCGGAAAATGGACATCGGACGCTTACCTCAATCGGCGATATCGCCAAGCGACAGAGCATTTCGGACAATGACAGTGCCAAGGTGAAGGCATCGGATATGCTCGCCGAGTTACATGCCGATAATCTGAAGCTGGTCGAAACGCTGCGGGAAGCAAAGGAACTTGCAGGAGAAGCCGGTGACAATGCGACCGATGGTCTGCTCGACGACTGGACCGACCAGGCCGAAGAACGGGCCTGGTTTTTGCTCGAGATCGCTCAGAAAGACTGATTCAAGTTTAGGCATCAACTGTCTGACCGCATAGAAAATGACAGTGTCAATATATCTCCGCCGCCCGTTTACTTGGCTAAACTGGCGGCGGAAGAGTCTGTGGCCGTAATATTGACGTTTCTGTTGCCAAATCATCACAGATGTAACCAAAATTCGTAATCTCGCTCTCGGGAAATCCCAGAAAACTGCTGTTCGTTAGCCCCGTTTTGGTAAAATGGTAAATTTGCCTTTGATTCAAGTCCGAAAACCAAGCACAGTAATGGCAGAGGTCTATTCTGACTTAATATTGTAAGGGGCATTCTTCGATGATCAAGAATTTCGGACATTCCAAAAGATCGGTACTTTTGCGTACAGCAGCAGCCGGCGCAATTGCTACTCTCGCACTGGCATCGCCGGCAAAGGCCATTGTGCCTGGTCAAAACGAAACCAGCGAATCCATTGTCGATGAAGATGGTGGAGTGAATGGCGTCGGTCAGATGGTCATATCCAACGGTGGTGGATCTGTTGGCTTGTGTACCGGAACCCTGATAAACCCCAGAACCGTGATCTTTGCGGCTCACTGCGTGAATAGCCGGCCGGAAGATGCATATGGCTCCAATACCGGCGGCGTTCCTATTAGTTTCGGGTTTGCCGTTGATAATTTTCCTGCAATCCTGAACTGGTTTGGCAGTGGCTTCAGCACCAACACCGCTGATTTTCTCTACAATGTGAATCAGGTAAACTGGAATATCGCGTCCGCACCTACCGGTTTTCTGGAAGCCGATGTCGCGCTGGCGACGCTTGACACACCAGCGGCGGATATTCGACCTGGGCTATTCTGTTTTCCGCATTGCCTGATCCAGGCGCAATCGATTCGGTAACCGGCACCGGATATCATGTTAATCAGACCGGCTATGGCGGAACCGGTAATGCAGTTGATGGCGCTGTCGACGGCATTGATTTCGTCGGCGCCTGGTCGAAAACTATTTGGGTGCCCTAGCATCGCTGAACGATTTGGGAGAGCCACTGGTTGGTCCTGAGCCCTTCGGAGCCGATTTCCCACAAAATCTCTACTGGGCCGACTTTGACAGCATAGAAGATGCCAATGGAAATCGTTCGGTTTTCTCGGATTTCAACTGGTTACGCGATGAGGCATTGCCAAACGAGGGAACAACCGCCGGCGGCGATTCAGGCGGTCCGCTTGTTCTGGATGCAGCCAATAATGCAATAACCAGCGAAGATCTGGTACTGGGCGTATTGTCCGGCGGCGCAGGTTTTTAGGAGGTTCCGACCAGCTCGGTTCGGCCAGCTTCTATCAGCCTCTGTTCCAATTCTGGGACTATATCGCGGCCAATAACGCCTATCACTACGTAACCGCAAATGCCGGTGATGGCGATTGGGAAGATGGAAGCCACTGGACCAGTCTGCTTGATCCCAACTACCGTATCATTGATGAGAGTGGTGCCATTGTAAATGGTATCCCGACGACAGAACCGGGCGGCGTAAATGCTGTGGAACCGGATTTTGGCGCAGTGTGTATTCAAGGACCGGTTGTCGGTGCGATTGGCGGGAATGTCTGTATTGATCTGAGCGACGGTGAAATCACTCCGACCGATCCCGCTGGTGAAGATTTACCAGCCGCTGTGATGAACAACGGCGGTGCGGCCGCTGGCTCTGTTACCGTTTTGGGCAATAACAGTGCGACGGTGCAGTTGACGGATGGCACCTCTCCGCTGGCCAATAACAGTGCGACTGTCGAAATTGAAGTAGCTGCTGCGGACGATGCCGGTGCAACCGTTGTTTCCGGAGCGGCCAATGCGCAATTCAGCGAACCGGTTCTGGAAAGCCATGCGGAAGGCGATCCGCTGCCAGCGCCAACGCTTGCTAACGGATTGCCTGGCGCAACCGATTTCGTGCCAAATAATGTCGATCCGGATGGCTTAGGAGCCGCTGGCGCTTATTATGATGTCACGCTGAGCAATGCAGGCATCACCACTCTGGGCAGCACGGTTGAGATTGACCGCCTGACTGTTTCTGGCGCTGCCGGGCTTGATATTACCGCAGACGGAAGCTTGACCAGCCTTATCGATGTTACTCAGGCCGGGGGCATGGTAAATATCGATGGTTCTCTGACATCTGTCGGCGACTATTTCCTGATGGCAGGTCTGCTATCCGGTACCGGCTCGGTGAACACACCATTCCTGACAAATGTGATGGGCGGAATTGCACCGGGCACGATGGGGACGATCGGAACATTGACGGTCAATGGCAACACCATCCTGTCTTCCGGCTCCACGCTGCTGGTTGATATTGGCGCATCGGGTGATTCCGATCTTCTCGCAGTCAATGGTGCTGCCGATTTAGGCGGTACTGTCGTGTTCTCGCCGGTCAGTGGTTTCCAGACTGCAACAGCCAGCAATTACCAGATTCTCACTGCGACCGATGGCGTTACGGATGAGTTCGATGGCGCGGCGCAAATTTCGGCGATTCTGCTTTCCGAATTCAGCTATAGCGCGAATGCTGTCGACGTAACCATCAGCGCGCAAAGCTATCAGAATGTGATCGCTGCAGATAATGCGGTTCAGGTCAGCTTTGCTGCTCTGATGGACAACAACCGTGGCAACACGGCTGTTGCAGATCTGTTCACCTTCCTCGACTTTACCGATGCCGGTACCATCCAGGCGACGTTTGACAGCTGGGCGCCGACAACGGAATCTACTGTTCAGGCCATGGGTCAGTCTTTCCTCGGCAATGTCTCTGATTTCTACCAGAACAGAATCAGTCTGGCCGAGCGGTCCTCCAATGGCGGTACCATCGCTGTAATCGGTCGCCCGATGCAGCTGGCGGCCACGTCACTGGGCGGGCTGGCAATGAACGGCGCAAGCGTCCTGAGTGACGCTGCCGCGAATGCGGACGATACCGAAGTGCGTTCCGGTGGTGTCAACGAAGACATGGCCGTCTATCTCGCCGGTGGTTTTGTGAACGGGGATGGCGGTTCCATGCCTCTCACCAATCCCGCTCCGGGATCCGACGGAGAAGACGAGTTTGACGGCTTCTTCATTGCCGGTGGTCTCGAATATTATCTCGACGAAGCCTCCTTCATCGGCGTCTCGGCTTATTATTCGGATGTGGATGCAACGGCTGCCCTTGGCAATACGGCGCAATCGACAGCGATCATGGGTTCGATCTACGGTCGGAAGAAAATGTCAGGCGGTCTGGTTCTGGATGGCCGGGCGACGGTCGGTACCTATAATGCGGAGACGCTGCGTACCGTTTCGCTTGGTACCCAATCCTTCAGCCTCACCACCGATGACGACAGCATGGTCTATGCTGCTGAACTCGGCTTGTCGAAAGAGATGGAAATGCTCGACGTGATCGCCGCTCCCGGAATTCGGGCGCGCGCGGCCAAGATCAACTTCAGCAATGTTGACGAACAGGGCGGTGGACCGGCTTTGACGATCATCCGTCCCGACTATGAGAGCATCCAGGGCCTCGCGGGTATCGAGTTCAAGTCCAAGCCGGGCCGGAAATTGCAGATGCGCGCGTCGATGAATTATGTCCATGAATTCCAGGACAACCCGAACAGCTTCGGTGCAAATTT
>NZ_PYIA01000005.1:0-27265 GCF_013265645.1 Sphingopyxis sp. BSNA05
ACCGCTGTGAAGGCAGCAACCAGACCCGGACGGCTGAGCGATGGCGACGGCCTCTATTTGATCATAAAACCCGGCGGGGCCAAAAGTTGGGTCTGCCGGGTCCAGCGGCATGGCAATCGCCGGGACTTTGGTCTGGGCAGTGCCAAGAAGGTCAGTCTGGCTGTTGCCAGAGAAAGAGCGCGCGAAGTGCGCGCCTGGATAGAGCTCGGCCTCGATCCCGTGTTCGAGAGGAGAAAGGTCTTGGGCTTCCCGACCTTTCGGGAAGCTGCTGCCAAGGTCTTGGCTGCAAGCAAGAAGAGCTGGCGCAATGCCGAGCATGAAGGCCAGTGGTCGAGTACGATGGAGGCTTATGCGTTCCCCTATATCGGCGATGTAAAGGTCGATGACATTACCGGGCCGATGATTCGTGATCTGCTGGCCCCTATCTGGCTGACCAAACCGGAAACCGCGCGGCGTGTGCGCCAGCGGGTAGGCGCGGTACTCGACTGGGCATATGCATCGGGCTTCCGCGAGAGCGAGGCTCCCATGCGCGCGATTACCAAAGGCCTGCCGCGCCAGCCCAAGAAGGACAATCACTTTGCCGCCATGCCCTACGACAAAGTAGCGGCATTCTTAACGTACTTACGGAAGCGAGAATCATTCAGCCGCCTTGCGCTTCAATTCGCGATCCTGACCGCCGCCAGATCAGGCGAGGTTCGCGGTGCCACATGGGACGAGATTGATCTGGAATCTGGACTGTGGACCATCGCGGCGTCCCGCATGAAGGCCAGCAGAGAACATGTTGTGCCTCTGACTGAACCTGCGCTGCGGATCATAAGACGCTGCGCCGAGCTTAGACTGCCCACCAGCGATCTTGTGTTTCCGGGCATGAAGCGAGGGGCGCCGCTTTCCGACATGACCCTCTCCAAGCTGATGAAGGAAATGGGCGAGCCCTATACAGTCCACGGGTTCCGCTCTGCGTTCCGGGATTGGGTATCAGAAGAGACCGCTCACCCGGGCGACGTTGCAGAAGCTGCTTACCGCCGCGGCAATCTGCTTGAGAAGCGCCGCATCATGATGGCCGACTGGGCGAATTATCTCGAAGGGAGAAAGCGGCCATGAACGCCCTGCCCACACCATCCCCATATATTGGTATAGACATGATCGGAATCGCCCGTTTGACACGCGCAGTGATGACGCGCTTTTCGCTGGCGCGTCATCAATGCGCGTTGATGCTTGCCAACACGGCATCAAACTTTAAGAGTGAGCACCATCATGCGCACCGAACTCGATCACCTTCCGGCAGCCAAGCAACGCGAGATTGAACGCGTGAAAGCGATCATCTTCGAAGAGTTCGAAGACGCGCTGGCGCTCGCAAAGCACGAATGGAAGAAGAAAGGGAAGATCGAGAAGATCATCCTCTATGGCAGCTACGCAAGGGGCGGCTGGGTTGACGAACCGCACACCGCGAAAGGCTACCGCTCCGACTTCGACATTCTGATCATTGTCAATGACAAGCGTCTCACCGACAAGGTCGACTACTGGCTCAAGCTCGACAACCGATTGATGCGCGAACTCGCCATCGACAAGACGCTGCGCACGCCAGTTAATTTCATCGTCCACACGCTTGGCGAAGTGAATGACGGTCTGGCGCATGGCCGCTACTTCTTCATGGATGTCGCCAAGGACGGCATTGCACTTTACGAAGCTGACGACCGCCAACTTCACGTACCCAAGCCAAAGACGCCTGAGCAAGCGTTGGCCATGGCCACGGAGTATTTTGAGGAGTGGCTGCCGAGCGCCCAAAGTTTCTTTAGGGGATATCGCCATGCCGTAGATGACGGCGACCTCAAAAAGGCGGCGTTCGACCTTCATCAGTCAGCGGAGCGCTTGTATCACACCGTTTTGCTGGTCTGCACTTTCTACACGCCACATGTGCACAATCTCGGCTTTCTACGAACGCAGGCCGAACGTCTTGATATGCGCTTGGTTGACTGCTGGCCGCGCGAACTTCGTCCGGATCGCGCGCGGTTCGAGAAGCTCAAGGAAGCCTATGTTAAGGCGCGTTACTCGAAGCATTACCGCATTAGTGATGAGGAACTCGCATGGCTGGGTGAATGCGTTGAGGAACTCGGGCGCGTCGTCCACACAATTTGTTCTGAGCGCATCGCCAAACTCGAAGCGAGTGTTTAGGGTCGCGCCAGGCGCCGATTGATCCGTGAAACAATGACGCAAAAATGCTCCAGTAATGTTTGCAGCAACAGCATCATTCGACTTCGTCAAGATAGACATCGGACATAATTACGTCGCGAAAAAGTGCGACACGACCAGAGCTTTCTCTCCTTACTGAAACCGCTGGCCGGCAATCCGTTGCCGAAACAAGCTGCGTGCGATTTGTATTCCTTCAGCCTAACCGTTGCAGTGCATTAATTGCAATGCGCCCGATCCGAACACGTTCGTTTCAACAATCGCGATGCTAATTTGCGGTAATCGTTCTGCATTTGCATGGATTTGCAGACAGCCCACTATTTCGGGCGTTGGCGCAGGATTGAGTATTGCGGAGTAGATTCGGCGTTTTCGGAAGTTGAAGGGAATTGGATGGCCGCTGTAATTGGGCACGACTTGGCTATTTCGCGCCGTGCTGCATCGGCTGTCGCCAAGCCGCAGAAACCTTGCGTTCCAGTAGATTCTGGGAGCAAGCTTCGCGCTCCAAAACGGAAGCGAAGGAGTCGTGAGATGGAATATTTTGCAGGTCTCGATGTATCGATCGATGAAACCTCGGTATGCGTTGTAACCGACAAGGGCGAGGTTGTGGCGGAAGCCTCAGTGGCGACGGATCCAGCGGAGATTGCGGCTGCGTTGCAGCATTATATCGCAAGGTTGCGCCGTGTCGGCCATGAAGCAGGAGCACTGGCGCCCTGGCTTCATGCCGAGCTGGCGGCGCTCGGCGTCCCGATCGTCTGTCTGGAAACCCGCCATGTCCGCGCAGCGATGTCTGCCCAGCGCAACAAGACCGATGCCAACGACGCACTCGGCATCGCGCATATCATGCGTACAGGCTGGTTCCGACAGGCGTACATCAAGACCGAGGACTGCTATCGGATGCGTTTGTTGCTGGTGCAGCGCCGCAGTTTGAAGCGCAAGTTCCTCGATCTGGAAAACACGATCCGCCACTCTTTGAAGGTGTTCGGTATCCGGCTCGGCAGTGTTGGTCGTACAGGCTTTGAGCAAGCTGTCCGCAAAGCGGTAGCCGCAGATCCGGTAACTGCCGGCGTGATGGAATGCATGCTGCGCGCACGCGCGGCGCTGTGGCTGGAGTATCTCACGCTCAACAAGATGGTCGTCCAGATCGCGATGCGCGATGAGCTTTGCCGCCGGCTGATGGCCATACCTGGGGTCGGCCCGGTGACCGCGCTGAGCTTCAAATCTGCCATCGACGATCCCAAGCGCTTCCGCCGCTCGCGTGATGTCGCAGCCTACTTCGGCCTGACTTCGAAGCGATGGCAGTCAGGCTCTTCAATCGATGTGCAGGGCCGGATCAGCAAAGCGGGTGATCCCGAAGTGCGCCGGGCGCTCTACGAAGCGGCATCCGCCATGCTGACCCGCTTCAAGGGGCGCGACACGATCAAGACATGGGGCCTGCATCTGGCCAAGACAAAATGCCACGCCAAGGCGCGCGTCGCGGTTGCACGCAAGCTGGCCACGGTGATGCATGCAATGTGGACCGACGGCACCTGCTATATCGGCGATCCCGATGCATCTGAAACCGATGTGGCGGCGTCCTGGTCGGCCAAGGAGAAGCGGCTGAGCTATGCCCGGTCATGAGTTTAACCTGCGCTTTTGTTGCCCGTAATGGCAGCTCGCTAGCTTAAGGAGGTCCGCGCAAGCGGCGAAGGAATGGTACAGTCAAGGACAACGGGAAGCACGATATCTTGCCTGTGGCAGCACTATGCTGACCACGCTCGATTGCCTGTGATGATGCCCCGTAAATCCGATAGCGACATGTGCCGCGGCGGTTCGAACGCTGCTTCGATGCAGCCAGCAAACCCCGCCGACGAGCACGGAAGATTGCACGGCGTATCAGACCTTCAATGCTTCGCAGTACTTCGCAGAGCAGCGAACGATAGTGACCGTTTTATTATGATGGAAAGGAAACGACGATGGCGAATACTCGGAAAAAGACTGGCCCAATTAAGATGGCAAGATAAAAGACGCGCCGTCGGTTGGGGTGCAGGGAGTTGGAATTACTAGGAAAAATGCGCCAGCCAATTGCCTACCCGGCTGGCATCATCAATCAAAACTGGCGTAATTCTGGCATTTTTCGCGCCATCGCTCGCTTTGCAGGTCGATTATCGCGGCAGCTTTGTTTGGCGTTGCTGACAAACTGCCATCGAAGCCGTAGTGCTGCTTGAACGGCAACTTTGCGCCCATATTTCAGACATAAACGCGTCTGCCTTTTGCTGCTGATAACAGACATCCACTTTGACGTTTACTGAAGTTAGAGACAGGACATCCTCCCTCCCCGGCGCTGCAGGTTATGAGTCAACCTTGCTCGAAACTTCGTCGATTTCAGCGATCCGCGCTTTGACCTCGTCACTGAGGTAATCTGAATTGATTGAGCGCAGATATCTGAGTGCCTCATCATCCGTCGCCTGATACTCAAGTCGCTTTCTGTAGAACGTCAAGCGTCCTTCTGCTTCTGCGATTATTTCACCCCAAGTCTTTGCCCACACTCGGATCTTTGGCTCTTCAAGCTCAAGAACCATTCCTCGAGGCATTCGAGGATTCCTTGCTTCTAATTCGGCGTCACGAGTAAAGGTGTTCGACACCGCAACGAAATCCCAAACGACTTCTGTATGCTTGAACCGTTGATCAAGAGCCACCGCTTTTGCGTATTTCTTAATCTGGGCTATCACATCTTCGTTGATTGGCTGCGATGGCCTTTTCAGTTCTACGACCAAGTGGCGCCGCTCGTCGTCCGTGGCTGTTGGAACGCGAGATGACAACATCAAATCTACAATCGCGGTTTTATCTTCTGCATCGAGAACAGGCTCGAGTGCAGCAAGTTCCGCACGATCCTTACCCAGCAGTTTTAAATGCGCCTTCAATACAGCCGTCAAATCTTCGTCGTCGCTAGCGAGGTTGAATTGTTCACCGAAAATCCAAGTTTCCTGTGCTATAATTCGGTGAAGTTGCGACCTCTCCAGTAGCTGCTTCTTTGATTCTGCTTCGAAAACCAAGATCTGGAGTGCGCGAAGGAATTCGAGCCGATCTGTGACCGCTTTTGCCGCGTTGATCACTGAGGTCAGCGATGTTTTACGCAGGAGATCAGCCAGCTCCTCTTGTCGAGTTTCGGGTAGGTCAACCACCTGTTGCAAAATCGAGAGCAAGTTGCTTGGCCCGGACTCAACCGCGGCTTTTACCAACTGTAGTATAAGCTTCTTCTGCTTGACCGGAGCTTTCTCAAAATCACCGCTATAGTCGGCGAGATTTAACGCCACCACATCGAACACTTGCCTTTCGTTCACATCGATGGGATTGTCCGCTGGCCCCTCGTAGGGGTAGATCTTCGCGTCTTTCCACTCTTGGATCTTACCTCGCGATCGTTCCGCTTCACGTTCACGAAAATGCTGGCGCATCCTAGTCTTCGCAGCGTTGATCAATGCTGTCGATACTGTATCGAGTTCAGCAAGCGCTTCGGTGTTGTTGTCGACAAGCTTCTGGAAATAGTCAGAGGTTAGGTAAGCGGTGAAGTTGAATCCCCGAGCTTGGATACCTGGTTGCATCTCATAGAAGCTGAAGCGGCCGGGCAAACAAAGCATCATCTTGCGTTCCACGTCGCTTCGCCATTCCACAATCTCCAGCTTCGCATCAATGCTCGGGCCCGCATCTAGCTCAATCGAAATTTCGTAAGGCTGAACGTTAGCGATGGCTTCGCGCGCATCGATTTTTCACCATCATATACGATGGCAAAATCTGGATCCTCGTAAAGCTGGAGTGCAAATACATCGCGGATTTGCGTTGCGAAGCCATCTTCAGCCCAGATCTCAAAATCGCGGGTAACCTCTTCAATCTCTACAGTGCAACCATTTCGATCAGTTCTCTGAGCGTCACTGATACGAAAGTTCTTTAAATCACTTTTGGATGCCCCAACTGAAAAGCTTTTCCCTTGGGATGCCGAAAGCCACTTAACTTGATCTCCAAGTGCAAAGGCTTTGAACCGTCCTTGCCCCTTCTCGCCGTGGATGATGCGGCCAGAATCAGTCTTAGGTGTCGATTGCTTCCACGAACCACCTAATCGACTAAAGAATTCGCTCACATCTTCAAACGGAATGCCAGCACCATCATCAATAACTCGGATCAGGTCTAGTTTTGAAAGCTGGCCTTCCTGAAGCTGTACTTCTACGTTTTTGCGTCTGCGTCGTAAGCGTTCCAGATCAATTCTGAGAGCGCAGCAAGGGGTTTGGCGGACGTAATCCGCTCGATATGGTCGTTTTCGACCTGGACCTCAATTTTTGCACACCGGCGCTCCTGACTATTCTTCAAGGGAACACTCGGCCTTTTGGCTAGTGTTTTCAATGAAAATGACGTCGACGGATTTGAATTGAGTAATTCAGATGTGGACGATATGGATCGCGTCGGTTTCAATTGTGGGCAAGTCAACTCATTCCGAGAAAAGTCAGCAATCGGATTGTTGCGATTCTGGCCGAATGCTTTTGATTTTATCAGGCGGCGCAACGCTCGAGTGGGGCTGAGCTGCGACCCTCGATCAACTACTCAAGTTTTTTCCTATTTCGACAAGGTTGTCGATGAGGCCGGTCCAACTGCCTTCGACCACCAAGCTATCGAACAATTCACAGGGCTTCATCTCTAACTCTGCATAAAATTTTCCGGACGCGTCATCCATATCATACCTGCTTCGCAACTCATTCAAGAACGTGTTGTGGTAGTTCGCCAACCAAACAAGTTTGCGTTTAGCTTTAGCATCTGCCGTCAAGAGATTGTCTGTGATCAGATCGCGGTGGCGCCGCAAAAATTCGAATTGCCCGGCTACCCCCGAATCGAACTCGCCGGGACCGGCGGTTCGCAAATAGTCGACGAAAAAGAGCCGTCGTCAGCGACCGCGATAAAGGGTCGCACCATCCGAGCCTCATAACCGTCGAAGGCTCCGTCCTGCCAAAGCGTCTCGTCATTGAGATATGCCGTTAATGCATCTTCATCGATCATGATCCGCGGGTAGACAGCTTCTTCTTCTTCAATCTGATAAGCACGCACCATACCCTCACCGAAGATCGGCCCCTTACCATTCTCATCGATATAAACAGGGCCGATGGTCATGCCACCTCGGATCAAGATGCCCCGGTTCACGCACTCAACAATCGCGTGCATAAGATCGATCAGTTCATAGGCGAATGGCCCGTCCTGCGATTGGGTGTCGATTGTCCTAACTCGCACGACTGCGTCCGACACAGATTCGGAAAAGGCCTGCGTGTAGAGCCGAATCTCGTCCGACCTCGACGGCGGCTTACTCTCATCGCCATCACCGGCAGTGAAATTCCGAAGCGCCTTCACGACGTTGGCGATTTCTTCTGCGCGACGAGTCTTCAATAGAGCTTTGTAGCCGAGAATGTCGATGAAGGTCACAACGCACCTCTCGAACCCACGTTCGTAAGCAGTTGGGGGAGTTGTCGCATCGTCTGAAATTGGCTTAGAAATCATTTTTATAAATTAGGTGTCTATGCCCGCACTGTCACTCGAAAATGGAAACAAACTTCGCTATGTCCGGGGCAATCGAGAGTATGATTAGACGGCGATACTTCGGCACATTGATTTAGGCCCAAATTCGCTACTCAATGGTAACTGATACCAAAGACAATCTTGGAAGGGTCAGTCCGCATTTGGCCCAATTCCTGTAGTGGACAAACTCACTTCGCGTCGGCTTTTGGGCTCCCACCATTGCCATGCAAATGTCTACAATTGGGTGGGAAGCTGTCATTCTAAATGCCAAATTATGACGACTGCTTCTGGGCCCGTGTCCGGACAGTCTGCTTGCGTGTGACTAATACCGAGGATCGGATATTCGTTCAGCTGTTAAGTTAAGTCGCCAAAACGCAAAGTCGGTCGCTCTACGGTTCAGCCATGGTCGTTGGTACCTCGGTTAATGAGTGGGCACCTATCCACTAAATGCCGATACTGGACCCGGGGGTTAGTAGGCTTGATCAGGCGCTGGCAATTTGGCTTAATGTTGAGCATCAAGTCTCAATAGTTTTCTAGTCCTCTATTTAACTTCGGCGATCAAACCTTCAATTTGATCTATTTGAATGCGGGCCTCTTTGAGTGAAGTAATAATAACATAATTCTCGGGGAACTGCTTTTCTAGTTCCCTCAATTCATGGTGAAAATTTTTGAACAACGGCAATAGTTGCTCATAATCGCTTGGATCGAATTTTAGGGCCTCTAGAGCCATTCGAGTCTTAAGTTTTTCGATTAGCCAATGTACGTTTAGCGGGTCATTCTTAACAAGTTTTCGATTTATTTCATGACTCTCAATTAGATTAGCTTTGGCATCATGGATTTTTCCTTCAACGTGATCGATCGCTGACAAACGCAATAGTGCGATTGACAGATCTCTTAAGTAGCGCCAATTTTCTGGGTGTGTTGCTACCAATCTCCGGCGCAGTTCGACAGCCTGTTCTAGCGGTTCTCGCGCTTTCCCTGCCTCTTTTTGGCGGCGCTCTCATCTTTGGATTGATAAAGGAGGATTGCCCGCTGAAGCTGAACGTCGCCGATCATCATCAGCCCGACAGAAAGTGGCCTAGCTAATTCGCCAATGCGGCTGTGTTTCTCGAACAGGCTGCGGTCAATCTCAACGCAACTACGAAAGAGAAGCTCGGCATTATCGAGGTCGCCCAGTCCCAGACAAGCAGTGGCGATTTTGCTATACGAGATAGCGAGATCTTGCTGGCAGGCGTCGTTGGAGGGGCGGTCTTCAAGACGCTTCTCTGCTAACCTAAGGCCCACTGCAAATAGCTGTTTAGCCTGGCCATGCTGCCCTTGAAGCATCGCCAATTGACCCCGTTCATTCGCCAGCCCCATCTGATCGTATTCTTGCAGCGCAACTTTCGAAGCTTGCTGCAATAGATTTTCAGACCGATCCAGTTCCCCATGAAGCGAAAGGATTCGACTTTGCTCAATTCTGGACCATACGTCCTCTGGATCTAGATCTGCAGCCTTCATGAAGTATTTCACCGCTTCTGATGGATTAAATGGCAAAGCAAGGTAACCAGCATCCTTGAATTCTCTTGCAGTCCTCCGCCTTTCATATCCTAGGGACTTAGCTGCTTGTTCTGCCTTCAATTTTGCCGCTTCAACAATAGCCCCGGCATCGATGAGTTCAGCGATTCTTCGCCCTACCGGATCGCCGGATTCTTCAGCGACGTCAGCGACTAGAGCGATTTCACCGGCCTGACGCTTTGAAAGCTCATGTCCGTCAAATCTCTCAAGGTTGAGAGCCCTCTCGTACCTCTGCAAGAGCTTTTGATCGGCCTTGCCTGCAATCAGGTCTGCTAGGACCTGCTCGTGTTTGTCTCTCTTAATGGCTTCGATAATATGTGCGCTTCGCTCTGTATTTCTTTGGTCTAGAGTTCCAAAAGATGCATTTTGATGAGCGCGGTCACTTTCACCTTGATCGCTCGTGTAGGGGCTCTGTGCAAGCACTTGGTACAACGAGAGACCAGTTCCGATTGCTGCGACCACTGCGGCGAGGAGGGCCAATGGATCTCCAAACGAGACAATCCAAATGGCCAAATCCAAGTACGTTGGTTCCTCAGGAGGGTTGGGTATCGACGATCGCGCTTGTTGAAGGCCGGCAATGCCGCTCGCAACTCCGATTCCGCCAAAACTGGCAACTTTGCTCATCCATTTGAGTGAAATCCCCAACTTCTGTTCTCCCTCGCAGACAAACGATCGCCAGTTTTAGCTTACATGCAAGACTAAAAGGCGGTTGCCGAATAAGGGCCACCCCTTCCTTTGCGCCCCGCATTTGTCTCTAGCGAAGATCAATCCACTGGGGAGCACCGCCACATGGAAAGACGTCTACAGTTGAGAAAGAAAGAAGCTGGCCTTGATGGCCGAGATTGAGGCGGCATAGCTGCCGCGGCAATCGACGTGAATAAATGGCCGCTTCCGGGTCGGTGCGGCTGCGTCCCCAATGGCTGGAGTTGGGGCGCGAAGCAGACATAGGATATGACTGTTGCGAATGTCCAAGATTAGGGCGTTAGCCGAAGGTTCGCTTTGCACCGCCCAGCATTCAATAGCGGACATTCCGCTTTCGTCCCACTTTAAGCCATTTGGCTTCGCCAAACGAAATCCGTGAATGCACAACATGTCTTAGCGAAGCATTTCAACAGATCAAACGATCAAAAAGTTCGCGAAACACGTTGAACAAATATGTGCGGAGCATCAAACTTTCCGTGCAGAGCTCCCTTGCAGCTTAGGTTCGTTTGTAGCAAATTGCCGCAATGCACACCCAAATATACGCCACGAAACGCTGTCAGCTGCTTCCCCATGCTTCCCCGACGCAGAATGTGGGGCAGGGAAGCAGATTTCCCGCCGTCGCGATTTGTATAATCTATTGAATTTACTTGGAAAAATTGGAGCGGGCGAAGAGATTCGAACTCTCGACCCCAACCTTGGCAACCGTACCTAGATACCTCCCGGAAGCACGTATTTGGTTTTGTTTTATGAGGTGTTGAATTGGATAGCGCAGCGAAGAATTGTCATGTGGAACATCATCAGATGTTCGAGCGATAAGAGGATCGGTGACGGGCCGCCCTTCCCTCCCCCATTGGATCGGCCCGTCATCACTTGCTTGAAGCTGGAGATCGCTGTCGATGCCACCGAGGTCGGGACACACATTAAACGAAGCAAACTTGCCCGAGCCGATCAGTATGCGTGTAAACGATGCCTGCCGCTTTACCGGAATCAGCCGCAGCACGCTCTATCTGCTCATCGCCAGCGGTGAGGTCGAGATCATCAAGCTTGGCGCATCCACCCTAGTTGTGACCGAAAGCCTTAGGCGCTTCATTGATAAAAAGCGGCGACGCATCTCCTGACATATCTGGTTAAACAAACGGCATTGTAATTTAGAAAACTGTCGGAAAATCTGGACAAGATTTGGCGCTTCAGGCATAAGATTATCACACCGGTTTAGGCCATAGGCGGATGCGTGTGGGAACAGGTGTGGTAACGAACATTTGGGTTTGGTAACCTGTAAGTCACTACAAATACTTGTAAAAATTTTTCTAAGACCACCCTGGACAAACTCTTGGCTGGGATCTTGAAGCTACCGGCGACCGGACAATATATATGTTCACCTACCCGCAGGCAGATGAGTTGGCGCGCCTTGTCTTTGCTTGTGAGCCCTCTGGTGCCACTGAGCGTGTCTGGCAGAAGATCTCACTTCTGACTGGGCCCAACTCTAGAAAAGCTCGATACTTTCTTTGCCCGGTCTCAATTCGCTGCTAAGCCATCTACTATCGCAACGGCCTATTCGCGTCGAGAGAGGCCCATAGGTTAACGGTTAAGGCTGACTGATTTCTATGGATTAGTAATCACCCTAGATATTGAGCATACGGAGCACGCGCCGCCGTAGGCTAGTACTCGTGTGCTGCGATCAAAAAAGCCCTATAATATCAACCAACAGATGGAACTAGAAACGATATCCGACCGAAAGCCCATAGGTCCTCGGCGTATTGTACCAGACATTCTGATAGCCAAAGAGCCCCACTTCTACCACGTCGATGATATTGACTTCGTCGGTGAGATTTTTGGCCCAAAGCGCCACTTCGATCGCATCGTCCTTGCTGGTCCAGGCAAATCGGGCGTCGAGATTTACAGTTGCCCCCTCACTGCTAAGTTCCACCAATTCGCGCTCGTCATAGTAGCGATTTCCGGTATAGGTAAAATCGCCCCGCAGCACGAAATCGCCGATTTCTGTCGGGATCGTATAGCGACCGTAAAGATTGAACTGCGAATTCGGCGCGCCGATCAAGCGATTGCCGCTCAGGTCTTCGGTCACTCCCGCATTGGTTCGGCTGAAGTTCTTATATTCGCTATCCAGAAGCCCAAGCTGCCGCCGACTTCGAAATTGTCCGTGACCAGCGCCTGCAACTCGAATTCCAGCCCCTTGATGCTGGCGTCCGAAGCGTTTTCGATGAACTGAAGACCGCCCGCGGTGAAAGTGAAAACCTGAAGGTCGCTATAGTCATACAGAAAGCTCGTGATATTAAACTGGACGCGGTTGTTGAATAGCGAGGTCCGCACGCCCGCTTCATAGCTGATCACGATTTCGGGGTCATAGATTTTGAGCGCACCGACCGGATCGTTAAACGCGCCGGTGTTGAAACCACCGCTGGTAAAGCCACGATTGATACTGACGAAACCCATGATGTCATCGCTGAAATCATAGCTCAGAGCCGCCCGCCCCGACCATTCTGTCCAGCTTTCCTGCAAATTAATGTCGAACAGCGGCCCGGGTAGCAGATTGTTGCCATTACGGTCGGTGCCAAAACTGCTGTGGTCGAGATCGCGTTTCTCATGGTTGATGCGGCCACCAACGGTGAGGTTCAAGCGGTCAGTGATCTCCAGCTCCGCTTGCGCAAAGGCCGCATAGGTATCGGTCGACTGGACATAATATTGGTCAAAGGCCTCAAGTCCGCCAAGCGCGAAACTGGCATCGGTGAGATTGTAGAAATTATCAACCTCGCCACGCTCATGAAAAAGGAAGCCGCCAATCACCCAACTGAAAGCGTCGTCCGATGGCGAAGCCAGCCGCAACTCCTGTGAGATCGACTCAAAGTCTGATGGCCCCCAGTTGATGGTGAAAATCGTGCTCGGCGCGCCATTGCCTTCCTGCAAGACGCTGCGCTGCGATGTTTCATATCCGGTGACCGAGGTCAGCGTATAACCATCACCAAAGGTGAAATCGCCAACCAGCGATATGCCGAACAGGTCAATGTTCGCAAAAGTCGGACCTTCATAGGTGTTCACATAGGGATCCGGGTTCGGGTCGCGATAGCCAAATATGTCAACGCCTTGCCCGTCAACGATCGCATTGCCGGGAAGTTTTACCGTATTGCCCAAGGCAAGCTGTGCGGGATCAAAAATGCCGCGATGAACACTGTTGTTGTGGGTGGTATCGGAGCCGCCGCCATGCACATTCAGGCGAATATCGACATCAGAACTCGGCTGCCAGCGCAGGATGGCACGCGCAGCCCATTGGTCGATATTGTTGACCTTTTGCCCGTGCCAAGATCCGTCACATAGCCGTCGCGCCGTTGATAGGTGCCGGCGACGCGCATGGACAGCGTGTCGCCCATCGGAACTGTCACCGCGCCCTCGGTTTCCAACGCGTCGTAATTGCCGTAGCCGGCGCGGACATAGCCTTCGAGAAAGTCTTCGGGCAGTTTTGAATAGACGGAGATCGCGCCACCGGTGGCGTTCTTACCATAAAGCGTTCCCTGCGGACCGCGCAGAACTTCGATCCGCTCCAGATCATACATCTGGAAAAGCTGACCCGACGGAGCCGACAGATAGACCTGGTCGAGATAGATCGCGACCTTGCTTTCGGCCGTCTGGTTGAAATTATTATTGCCGATGCCGCGCATGAAGACCTTGGGGCTCGAAGTACCCCAGAGCGCACTGATGTTTAGATTGGGCACCGCGGAGGATAGATCCTCGACATCGTTGAATCCGCTTTCGGTAATACGCTGGGCATCCAGAGCAGAAATTGCCAGCGGCACATCCTGAAGCGATTCTTCACGGCGCTGGGCGGTTACAATGATCGGACGGATACCACCGGTTTCTGCTGCCTGCCCAGCGTCTGCTGCAGGCGCTTTACCGGTTTGGGCATTTGCCGCCACCGGCATGAAAAACATGGCTGTACCGGCCAGAAGTGCTGCGCGAATAATGCTCATTGCTATATACCCTCCCTAATAATCCCGGCCCCTGAAAGGGCTCTGTTGCAACGTTTGACGTTGCTGCATTTGTTCATTGAAACAGTGGCGGAAGGAATAACCCACCCCGATGGGTAGGCATTTGCGATCCATCAGACTGTGCGCCGCACATCCTGCCGCATGATGTCATCGACCGCTATCCGACAGACCTTTCACCGACGCCCCAATAGGGTTTGCGCAATTCCTGTTTCAATACTTTGCCGCTCGCGTTGCGCGGCAGTTCTTCGACATAGCTGATGCGGCGCGGCACCTTGTATCCACCCAATTTCGTCCGACAGAAAGCAATGACCTCATCGGTTGAAAGCTCTTGCCCGGTGTCGGTCACTATGACCGCAAGCAACGCTTCGCCAAATTTCGGGTCCGGCACACCGATCACCGCTGCATCAATGATCCCGGGATGATCGAAGAGCGCATTTTCAATCTCGCGCGGATAGATATTCTCACCGCCGCTGACGACCATGTCCTTGATCCGGTCCCGGATATAGAGATAGCCTTCTTCATCGATTTCACCCGCATCGCCGGTATGCGCCCAATCGTCCTTGAGGAAATCTCTGGTCGCTTCCTCCATCGCCCAATAGCCGGGAACAATCTGCGGTCCGCGCGCCAATATCTGGCCAATCTCCCCCAATCGACAAGGTTTGCCTTCGTCATCGGCAATACGCAATCCGGTGCCCGGCAAGGCGCGTCCGGCAGCAAGCAATAATTGGGTTTCCCCGGCCAGCGCACGGCGATGCTCGTCAGCGCCCAGCAGGGTGAGGATCGCGGTCGTCTCGGTCAGACCATAAGCTTGATACACATCGCAACCGAAACAGGCGACAGCCCTGCGCAAAACGTCTTCGGCGATGGGCGAGGCGCCATACATCAGCATCTTGAGCGCCGACCAGTCCCGCTCGGAGATATTCGGCACGTTGGTGAGGCAGGCCTGGATCATCGCGGGCACCAGGAAGGTGAAGGCAACGCGTTCCCGGTCCAGTGTTTCAACCACATCGGCCGGGTCAAAGTCGGTTTTCAAGATGATCGACATACCGCGTGCTGTGCAGAAGGCCGCGATCCAAACGGCGGCGGCATGATAGAGCGGCGTGACCACCAGAGCGGTGTCCTCGGCATCCGGAAGCCGGGTGATCATGTTGGTCGTCTGGGCGATATTGGCGGCATAATTGGCGTGATTGACAACCACGCCCTTGGGCAGGCCGGTCGTCCCGCTCGTATACATCTGGTAGAAAATATCGTCCGACTGAATGGTGCAGGCCACCGCCGAAACGTCCTGCTGTTCCAGCCACTCGTGATAGCCGAGCGCGCCATCGAGCCCGCCATCAAAAGAAATGAACCGTTCGACCGTTGCAAGCTCTGCCGCGATTTCACCCATCGCCTTATCATAACCTGGCCCGACAAAGACCAGCCTGGCCTCGGCATTGTCAAGAATATACGTCCATTCAGCAGGCGCGAGACGATAGTTGAGCGGAACAGGCACCGCGCCGGTCCGCGATGCGGCTAGGTACATCAGCCACATATCAGCCGAGTTGCGCGACAGATAGCCGAACCGGTCACCCTTTTTCAGGCCCAGCCCGATCAGCCCATGGGCGATCCGGTTCACTGCCGTTGCCGCCTCGGCAAAGCTCAGCGCCCGTACGCCATCATCAATGCACATCTGCTCCGGGCGGCTAGCGACGTGGAAATCAAACATATCGTGAAAGAGCAACCCCGATTGCATCGTCACGCCTCCATGGCCCGTAAAGAAGAAAGCCGCTTGAGCACAAACTCAGGCGGCGCGTCCGCTGCGATCTGTACCCGGACATGCTCGGCCGACGGATCAGGCGTTGTATCTCCGGCAAAACCTGCGCTCGCCATCGTCTGACACCCGCCCTTGCCAAAAGGCGAAACCGTTTCCGCAGACGGGAAGCAATAGGTGGCATGCTCAAAGTCGGCATGACCAAGGAGCGTGATCGTGCATCCGGCGTGATCAGCAATCCGGAACAGCGACCCGGACTCGGCTAGCTCGGCTCTCTCCGGTTCGTCCATGCCCACAATCTCGGACTGAATCGCCATAACCGCGCGGAGAATATCACCCAGCGCCATCGAAGCGATATCGAGTGCGTCCTCGTCATCACCACCAATAGCGGCAGGTCCCGGCAGAACCGAGACAACCTTGTCCGCGCCCGCCGATACGGCCAGCGCGGTCATTGCCCGACCAATTGTCTCCAGCAATTCGCCCTCACCGATCGCTTCATCCAAAGCCTCTGCACGGGCTTCCCCGTCATCGCCCGCATCACTCAGATAGCGCTCCAGCAACGGCGCAAGTGGCAGAAGCAGATAATCAGCCCCCAGCAATTTGATCGCCTCGTCGCAGAAAAGCCCGATCGAGTCCGGCTGTCGCCATGGATCCTCGCCGCTTCGCAGCAAGGCGACTGCATAATCATACGCTTCCAGCCACAGCATCCGTGCCATCAATCAGCCCTGACGCGCTTCGGCGAGTTGACGCTCGAGCCTGGCGATCTTCACCTCCAGCGGGTTCGGCATAATGACCGGTGGATTGACCTGCCCGGCAGGATAATAGCGATCCGGCGATCCGGCGTAGACCATCGCCGGGTCTTCCCATGAACCATAATAAGGCAGGTTCGCGGGCGGCGCATCGATCACGAAATCGGCGCAATAGTCCTCAAACGACATGCTCTCATCCAGCCGCTCCTTGCGCGCTTCGTCGCGGGCCAGTCGCGTTGCCGCTTCATCAACGATGCGTGTTTCCGGATCAAATACGATGCGATAGATGCGCCAGACGACATCCTCGGAGACCAGGTCTTCCTGAAAATCGCGCATCGCCTCTTCCGGGTCCCTCTCCAGCGGATCGCCGAAGCCGCCGCCGGTTCCCTGCGCGATCATGTAGAGTTCGCCGCGTTCGGCCAGCGAATAGGGCATGAACATCGGATGCGTGCTATATTCGCCCTCCGGAAAAGGTTGCTCGTTCATCAGTTCCTCTATGGAGTAGCGGAACTGCGAAGGATCGCTCTGCATCGTCTCGAAGACATCGACATTCGATATCCGGCACAGCGGATAGGTGGGGCAGCCATAACCGCCGAACAGTCCCGGAACATTAGGAAATTTCGAACCGATGGCGGTCAGCATGAAACCCCAGACCGGGCTGTCGCGCAAGGCCAGAATCATCTGATAGCCCATGCCGCCGCGCTGGCGGCCAAAGCCCTGATTATCCTTCATCAGTTTCTTGGAGACGAGCTGCACGAAGGGCATTTCCTCTTCCATGAATTCCTGCTCGCCCAGATCGGCCATGGTCGCGAATATCGGTGCACAGCTATGCTGGCCGTCGCGATCGGAAAGCGCGCCGCCGCCCATGCCGTTAATATCCGCACAGACGTTGCCGACCATCTCGCCATGCTGGGTAACGCCGCCAAACAGGAAGGTATTGATCATGTTGAACCAGGGCGCGATCACCCGGGTATATTTGTCCGGCACCGAATAGAGATATTTCATCACGCATACCTGTGCGACGCTCCACGATGTGAAGACCGACATCATGCTTTGCGCATTGGGCGTACCGAAATCCGGTTTGAGGATAGAGCGTTCGTCGAAGATGAACTCGATCGGTGCCAGCACCCCCTGATTGCGGGGCAGATCAGGCCAGATATAGGTCAAGAAAAGTTGCGCGAGCATCCCTTTCAGCGTGATATCGAGCGAATTGTTCGACCGGTTCGTGAATTCGGGCGAAGAGCCGCGATAGTCGAAGATCAACCGGTCACCCTTCTTGGTGAGGGCGAGGTTGATCTTGATCATCGCATTTTCACGCAATGTTCCGTCGGTCCACCAGCTGTGCCGGACCGTGCCGTCCGGCCAATCCTTCAGCCGCTTGCGAACCTCTACATCAGTATCTTCAAGGTTCGAGCGCAAGCAGGCGACGACCGCCTCGAGGCCAAATTCGCTGATCGCTTCGTGCATCCGCTGCTCGAGCCGGCGACAGGTAAACATCTTTACCTTCATATCGGCATATTGCAGCTTGGGTTCGCGCACCGAATTTTGCAGGAAGGTCACAATATCGCGCCGTAACGTGTAGTTTTCGGCGACACGGAAGGGCGACATTTTCAGCCCTTCGTCCCAGACCTGCTCCGCCATGGATGGCATGCCGCCCGGCTCGATCGCACCATTTTCGCCCTCATGGACAGTCGCGCCAACCCAGGCGACAAGCTTGCCCTCCCAGAATACCGGCATCATCATAGACTGATCGGTATTGTGCGCCTGTCCGTAGCGGGCATCGTTGACGAGAAAGGCATCGCCCTCGCGCACGCCTACCGTGGGCTCACTCGTCCAATATTTGTTGATGAACTTGATCGGGTATTGAACAAGGTTGCAGAAAATGACGACGCCGCCGGTGCTGGCCAGGCTGAGATCGCCACTCGCGGTAAAGATAGCCGAGACGCAATCCCCCCATTTTGCCCCCGGCGCTGCGCCCATACTTTCTAGCATGTCGAAACTTTCATTCGCTCCGGCGAGCAAGCGTTCGCGGACGATTTCCAGCCGTGCCGGATCCGTCTCTGCGGCCAGACTTTCATGCTCAAGCGCAGTCCGCTCCTCCATACCATGATTGTTCATGATCAGGGGATCGGGAGCCAGAAACAGGCTGGTGTCGCGCAAAAACTCGCTGACGCCTTCGTCTCCGGTTTCAGGTGTTTCTCCGCTCTGCGAGTCGTTCGGGTCGAGGGTCATTCTGCTTCTCCAACTATGTCCTGGCGTTCAAGCCAGCCTGCGCCATATTCGCCGACCGACAGCCGCCAGCCCGGTTCAACCAGAAAGGTGGTCGATTCAGAAATAACGACCGATGGGCCTTCGACCACATGGCCGGGCTCAAGCGTTTCGAGGCGATAAAATCCCGTCTTCGTCGGCTCGTCGCGGCCGATAAAGTGGCAAAGCTTGCGTTCTGCCGGTTCTGGTGCGGGTCTCAGCGTTTCCGGGTCTGGCAGCACCTTTGAAAAGGCGAGCTTTGGTGCCCGGACGAAACTGGCAACGCGGACCGTGTTGATGCGGATGCCGGCTTCGGGAGCCTGACTGCCTTCGCCAAACCTTTTGCCATAATCGCGTCCAAACAGAGCGATCAGTTGGAGCAGTTCGCGATTGCGGGTGATGCGGTTTTGACCAACCACAACGGCGGTTTGAGCGAGCTGGTTGCCATAGCGCATGTCGAGCTCAAGCCGATGCTCGATTTCATCTTCGGCATAACCCTGCCGCACAAGATCAAGCCGACCGCGTTCTTCGAGCTGTTCGACGATGACGTTGAAGCCATCAAAATCGGAGAGCAATTCGCGCGTCACACTGTCATAGATTTGCAGATAGACGGAGCGTTCGTGGATATGGAGCTGGTCCATATTGCCCGCGCCGACAGCCGAGAAAATAGCGCTGAACGGCGGCACCAGAACTTTTTGATGCCGATCGCATCGGCGATGCCGCAGGCATGCAATGCACCATTGCCGCCGTAGGCGAGCAAGGTGAAATTGGCCGGTTCATAGCCCCTGGCACGCAATTCCTGCGCAATGCCATTGGCCATGTCATTATCGACCTTTTGCTTGACCAATTTGGCCGCCGCCACCGCATCAATATCCAGCGGTTTGCCGATATTGCGCCGGAACATATTGGTTGCGCGCTTCTCGCTGAGCGTAATTTGTCCGCCGGCATAATTGTCGGGTTCAAGATAGCCGAGCACCAGATCGGCATCGGTCACGGTGACATCGCGCCCACCCTTGTCATAACAGGCCGGCCCCGGATCGGAACCCGCGCTTTCGGGACCAACTGCAACCGTTCTGCGCAACCGGTCGTAACGCGCGACAGAGCCACCGCCTGCGCCCAGCGTCACGAGATGCACCATCGGGATATTAACCATCCAGCGGTCGATCACCGGGTTGAAATCGTAGAATTTCACGCCGCCTTCAACCACCAGGCCGATGTCAAAGGACGTGCCGCCCATGTCGCTGCATACGACATTGCCAAGATCGGTCTCGGCGGCGAGATGTTCTGAAGCACCGATGCCGGCAACCGGACCGGAGTGCAATGTCTGGAGCGCATCGGTTGAATTCAGCTGTGCCATGCCACCGGAATTATGGACGACCTGCATCGGCCGATCATGGCCATTGTCGCGCAGGTTCAGTTCCAGCGTCGACAGGCCAAGATACATCGCCTTGTGCAAAAATGCGTCGACGATGGCCGAGGATGTCCGTGCATATTCGCCCTTCCGACCGGCCACAAGATGGGCGAGGATGATCGGTGCCGAACCCAGCATATGCTCCGGATATTCACTGCGGATCAGTTCCTCGACACGCAGCTCATGGGCCGGGTTGACGACCGAATTAACAAGACTGACGACAAAGGCCTGGGCCCCGCGATCGACCAGTTTACGCACCTGGGCCCGGACATCTTCCTCGTCGAGGGCCATGATTACCTCGCCATTCTCCGAGAGGCGTTCCCGCACACCGGCGATCAGCGGAATCGGCACGATCGGCTCGGGGCGCTGCGCCATCGGCAGATCTTTGCGGTAACGATCCGGCAAGCCTTCACCATAGCCACGACCGCGGCTGAGCGGGACACTGCTCTCGAAACCGGCGGTAGTGATCACACCGATAGACGGACCGCGACGCTCAATCAGCGCGTTGGTGCCGAGGGTCGTCGCATAGCGAACGCTATCGACCTCTCCCATCACCTGTTCCAGCGTAAGATCAAGCTGCTCGATCGCCTGACCCAGCGCGGCATTAAAGCCGAGCGCCAGATTCTGATGCGTGGTCAGCGCCTTGGCGGAAACATAACGATCACCCCAGACCAGAAAGCAATCGGTAAAGGTGCCGCCGATATCGACCGAAACCCGCTCCATTATTCGCCCCCCTTGCGGTGGTGATGCTGGGGCGGGACAAATGCCGGTCCAATTGCGGGTTCGGTCAGCGCTTCGCGGTCCGCCCATTGCGCTTTCAGCGCGTCAATATCGAGTTCGATATCATAGGCTGGCGGATGGCCGGGTGGCAGATACTCAACCTCCATCTGACGCGCGCAATGCGGGCAATAATATTCGACGATACGCGTCCATTCAGGATCGGGCGCGAAGGTGAATTCATAGCGGTCCTTGTCGATAATCGGCGCATGAATATCTTGGGGATTGCGCGGACGAACGCGCAGGAAGGATTTGTAGTTTTCGCGCGCCGAACCAAGTTCGGTCTCGCATCCGCGGCACTGCCAGACCTCTTTTTCGAGATCGATGACAAGCGCGTCGGTGATAAAAATATGCATATTCAGGCTCCCTTGCGCTCGATGAGCAGATCGTGATTGCCGGTGACGGTGAAACGCCAATCAGGGCGTATCCAGGCGGTGAAAAACTGCTCTTCCACCAGGCACGGCCCGGTTGCAGTTGCACCCGGCTGCAAGTCTTCCAGCCGATAGAGCGGCATCCCGCCCATGGCCGATCTGGCTTGTGCAGTCGGTGCCTCATGCCGCTGACCCGCAGCGGCAAGCCCAAGGCCGATGGAGGGCATATCCCGAACGACATGCAGTTCAACGAAACCGGATGCATCAGGTGAAACTTCGGAGAGCGGCTTGCTGTGCGCCGCGTCGCCCTGACCGATCACGGCCTGCCAATCGGTCTGACAGTCCCGGAGCGCAAAACCTTCGCTTTCCATGGCGCGACCAGCTTGCTCTTCGAGCAACCGCTTTGCCGCATCGATCGCTTCGGCACTGAACGCCTCTACCGGGTGGCTATGGCTGTGCCGGATCGGGCTGAAGCCGATGCCGAAGGCGCTAAATACAGCGGCAAACCGCGGCACCAGAACACGGTCGATCCCCGCCTTCTCGGCAATACCGCAAGCGCTCATCGGACCGGCACCGCCAAAGGCCAGCATCGCATCCAGTCCCTGCTCGCCTGCCAGTCCGGTGATCGCTCCGGTAACCTTCGCCTCATAGGCATCGATTGCTGCCTGAATTGCCGCATCAAGATCAATGTCGAGCGGTTCGGCAATATGGGTGCGCACCGCGTTCTTTGCGCGCTCGACATCCAGAGCAAGCTTGCCCCCGAAGAAGCTGTCAGGATCTAGAATGCCTGCAAGCAACATGATATCGGTGAGCGTCGCATTCGTGCCGCCCCGGGCAAAGCAGGCCGGGCCCGGCAAAGCGCCCATACTTTCCGGCCCGACCTGGATGGCGCCATTTACAACCTTGAGGATGGAACCACCCCCGGCGGCAATGCTCGGCACATCGGCAAGCGGAAAGGCAATCGGCGCGCCTTCGACTTCGCCGAAGCGACGCTCGGCAACCTTGCCATCTTCGAACAGGGCAAGATCGGTCGTGGTGCCGCCAATGTCGATCGACACGAAACGTTCAAATCCGTAATGATCTGCCAGAATCGCCGCTCCTACGGCGCCGCCACGCGGTCCGGAAGAATAGGTATGCAGCGCAATTGTCCTGGATACGCGGGTCGATCCGCCATCATTGCGAAACACGAGCAGCGGATTGCGCGTCCGATGCTGCCGCAACCGACTTTCCGCATGATGCAAAAACTGCTCCATCGAAGGATGGAGAAACGCATTGATCAGACCAGACCAGATGCGCCGCTGCGACGATGCGCCGGGGGCAAGATCAGTCGAAAAGAGCAAGGGCACAGCACCCAGCAAATGCCGCGGAAACGCCGCGTATAGCGCCCGCCGCAAATCGCTCTCGACTTGCGCCGCGGCTTTGCCGTCAAGGCAGAGCACCAGCCGGCTCCCACCTTTGGCAATCAGCGTACGGACCGCTTGAATGACTTGTGCTTCCGTCGCGTTACCGATTGTCGCAAAACGATCACCGACGAGCGCATCAAACAGATCTGGGGCTGCCGCTTTGGCCGATTCAATTTGCACATCGTTTGAAACCAGCAGCCCGAGACGCGGACCCTTGCGCTGGACAATCGCATTCGTACCCTGCGTTGTCGAATAGCGCAGATGATCGATCGAAGCGACAAGACGAGTGAGACCACCCTCGTTTCCGAGTTGCTCCCCCAGAGCCTGCAGACCGTTCATCAGGCATTCGGTAAGATCGTGAGGTGTCGTCACGGTTTTGGCGTGAACCACCTTTTCCCCGTCGAAAGCACAGATATCGGTTAACGTACCGCCATTGTCGATATTGACCAGCAGACCCATGCACTCATCCTCCCTTGCGGCTCCGGTGAGTCATCCCACCCTTTTCTGCCGTTCGAGAGAGTCCCTAGGCCCAAGCCACTACCCTCCACCCCACCCGAGTGGGTAGGTTTCGCTTATTCAATCAATTTGAAATGTCGGGCCGCCTGAACCGCCTGCATGCGATTGCCGACACCCAACTTGGCAAAACGTTCCGCAAGTGAAACTTGACGGTATTCTGGGAGACCGCCAGCCGGTCGGCAAGATCCTTGTTCGAATGGCCTTTGGCGAGGAAATGCAGGATATCTATCTCGCGCGGGGTCAGATTTTCGTGCGGCCGGGCCAGTGCCGTAGCTTCCTCTTCGTCCGGATCGGAAATAGCGATCTCTTCACTGGCTCCGCCTTCCGCCGCCTTGACGAGCAATTTTACATAGCGTGCGACGTCATCCACAGCCCAATCGGGATCATGGGTGAAATTATCGTTCGCCAAATGATTGAGCATACGGATGGCAGCAGGCCCTTCATCGAGAAAGATGCGGTACATTCGGGCCGGTGCGGCAAGAGCAACCGCCTCCATCATCACGCGTCTGGCATGGCCAAGCTGCCCGTCCATCTCCAGACTGATCGCCAGCAATGTCTTGAGACGGATCAACCGGCGAACACGGTGCTTTACCGTAGCTGTGCGAATTTCCGACTGGATCATCGCACGGGCCTCGGCATGACTTCCCTTGTGGACGAGCAAACGTATATAGGTGATGCGCTGCACCTCAAGCTCACCGCTGGAATAAATGAGCTGGCTCTCGGTTGGCAGTCGCGCTTCGGAACCCAGCGCGCCGAAGCGGCGTTCGGCTGTGCTGATATCACCCTGCAAGACGGCTTCGCGAACCAGTTCCGCCCGTCCGCAATCGACAAGTCGGCTCAAGCCATATTTATGGCCCGAATCAATCAGATATTCATAAAGCTCTTGTGCATATTCGGGCTTTCCTTTCAACCTGGCGATGCGGGCCAGTGTCACGACGCCTGAACAGAGCGGGTCGACAATGCACTGTTGCTGGATCAGCGGAAGATAATCGGTAATCACCCGTTCGGCTTCGTCTATCTCGTTGCGCTCGTATAAAGCTTCGCCCAGCGGCGCGGCGACGACGCCACCCGCCATGATGCCACCGGGCCCTTCGACATCCAACTCCCGCAAGGCGCGGCGCAGATCATCAATCGCTTCGCCCAGCAGGCCTTGCGACATTTTCAGGCTAGCATGGATGGCATTGGCATAGGAGCGACCGAAATAATTGCGCGCCTTTTCATGGAGCGGGCGAGCGCGCAGCAGCAATTCGTGCGCTTCCGGAAACTGGCTCTGCGCGCCGAGCAAAAAGCATAAGCGTTAAAGGCCACCGCCTTGGAAAAGGATTGATCATCGCCCAGCCACTTCTCGGCATCCCTGGCCCGTTCGCCCATCTCGACAACCCGGTCTTCGGCCGCAAGGACGAAACACCGGCGAACCTCCAGCTCGGCCGCTGCGACCGCATCACCGTCGGATTCGGCAAGCGCTGCCTCGCAATGGTTCAGCAGCCGGTGGGCCTTGGCGAACTGGCGGCGGAATCCATAGGCGATTACCGCTGCGTCGAGCAGCTTGGTACTGCCTAGCAGCACATGCTGGTCAAGTTTCTCAAATAGCGAGACCAGCAGCCCCAGCCGCTCTTCCCGGACAAGCTGTTCGGCTACTTCCTCAAGACAGGCAGCTGCGCTCTCCTGCCGTCCCGCCGCGAGATAATGGCTGATTGCAACCTCGCGCATATCTTCCACCGCAAACCAGTCTGCGATCCTGACATGGCGCTCCGTCAATGCTTCCGGGCTGTTTTCCTGTCGCACCTGGGTTCGCAGAAAATCGCCAAAAGGGGATGAAAGCGGAACCAGTGCCGGTCTCCGTCAACCGGATCAAGGAACAGCCCCCCGTCAGACAGGCGATTAAGGAGGGCACGGCCTCCCGTGCCGCCCAGCTTGTGATTGACCAATTCTGCACAGAGTCGATCGGCCAGGCAAATGCCGAGTAACGCTTTACGCGTTTCGGCATTTTGCAGAAGAAAGACTTCCTGAGCAAGATAGTCGACGACCTCTTGCGTCATACCGCTTCTCAGCGCTTTTGCTGCCCCTTGTTTCTGCGAAGCGAGCGAGAGGTTGATAAACTGGAGCGCCGCGGGCCAGCCATCAATCCGGCTATGCAGTTCGCGCACTTCTTCGAGTCCCAACCGACAACGCTCCGACAGAAACTGATAGGACTCGCCCAGATCGAAGCGCAAATCGATACTGCCCAAGACGATAGCCCGACCCGATAGTTTCAATCGGGCGCTGGAGAGATCGGGCATCGTCCGCGTCGCAACCGCGATCCGCTTGCCCGGTGGCAATTGTTCGATAATCTGGCCAAGCAGCGCATCGGCCTGACCATGAGCAAACTGGTCATATTCATCCAGCAGGAGTAAAGCAGGGCCATTGATGGCGGAAATCAGTGCAGGAATATCGCGGGTGGTGCGTCGCAGCTTGCCGCCGGTATCCTCGATCAAGCGCTCGCAGGTCCCGATAAACATCTGCACAAAGCGCGACAGGTCACCGTCCTGAGACACCGGGGTGATCCACCCGACCGATCCACCGGCATCCACTTGGACCGCTGCCAATTGCCGCAACAAGGATGATTTTCCATAGCCGGCCGCGCCTGCGCAAGGATCAGTTGCGCACTGCTCGACTGGATACGATCAAGAAGGCTCTCACGCCGCAGATCCACCAGTCCACTCTCCATTTCCGGCCGTGTTTTGCCGATTGTGTTTTCGTTCCCACCCATTTTAGTAGCCAACCCGATCTCTGCCCCACCCTTTTGGGTGGTGTAGTGACTTAAGTCCGGTCACAGGCAAGGGTCAAGGTCGCCATAGAGCCCGGCCAGATTTTGAAGACCAAGATTTGCAGGAGAGCATGATGTCCCGCTCCGTGATTATTGCAGGTGTGGCGATGACCCCATTTGCCACGCCAGCCAAAGCCCGTGATTATCGCGCGATGGCAATCGACGCGGTCGCCGATGTGCTGGCGGATGCTGGAATTGCTTATCAATCAATCGAGCAAGCCTATGTCGGTTATGTCTATGGCGACAGCACCTCCGGCCAGGCCGCGCTCTATCCGAGCGGCCTGAGCGGCATCCCGATCATCAACGTCAATAATAATTGCGCGACCGGCTCGACGGCCCTCTGGCTTGCGCGTCAGGCGATCGCCAGCGGAGCGGCGGACTGCGTTATCGCGCTGGGTTTCGAACAGATGAAGCGCGGCGCTTTGGTTAGTGTGTATGATGACCGGCCAGACCCGTTGGGCGATTTTCTCGATACCTGCGAAGCGCGGCTGGGCGCGTCAGACAGCCCGATGGCGCTGCGCCTGTTCGGCGGTGCTGCTCTGGAATATCAAGAGCGATATGGTGCGGAAGACCGTACTTTTGCGTTGATCGCAGAAAAGGCGCGCCGCCATGCTGCGAATAATCCTCTCGCCGTTTTCAGGGAAGCGCTGTCCGCCGAAGCGATCCTGGAATCGCCTCATATGTATGGCCCCCTCACTCGGTTGCAATGCTGTCCGCCAACCTGCGGTGCCGCGGCTGCCATCCTGTGCAACGAGGCTTTCGCGGCTCGTCATGGAATTAGCACCGACATCGTCATTGCCGGCCAGGCGATGACGACAGATCGGCTTGATTCATTCGACGGCGAAAATCTTGGCACAACCGTAGGTGCAACCATGTCGCACAACGCGGCAAACCAGGTATATGAAGCCGCGGGGATCGGTCCGGATGATCTCGATCTGGTCGAATTGCATGACTGCTTCACGGCCAACGAACTGCTAAGCTATGAATCACTGGGCTTGACCGAAATCGGCACGGCGGAGCGTTTCATCCGCGACGGCGACAATAGTTACGGCGGGAAAGTGGTTACAAATCCCTCTGGCGGCCTGCTGTCCAAGGGCCACCCGTTGGGCGCCACTGGCCTCGCCCAGTGTTTCGAGCTAGCAACGCAATTACGCGGCGGCGCGAGTGCACGGCAGGTCGAGGGTGCGCGCCTGGCGCTGCAGCACAATATCGGATTGGGCGGCGCCTGTGTCGTCACATTATATGAGAACAGGGCCGGACGT
>NZ_PYIA01000006.1:0-13085 GCF_013265645.1 Sphingopyxis sp. BSNA05
CAGGCCGCTAAAATCGGTAAATTGGACACTCGAAGCTTTGTCGGAAAGCCTTTGGGAGCAGGTCGATTTCAAAAGCTTCCGAAAAGGCTGGATGGATGAGGAAGAACAAGCGGCGATGGAAACGGCCCATGAACGCGTACATCTCGCCACCGGATTACTGCTGCCAGTCTGGAATAAAATCCCCGGAGAGTTTGTTCGTGTCACCCGCATTGCAGCGAGCGACGGGCGTTCGATCATTGGCCGCGAAATTTCCGAACTCGATATGGCTGATCTCGCACGGGCCTTTGGTCTCGACATGAACCAGACTATCAATCCCTCCCGGATTGCAGAAATGGTGATGCAAAGCGGCAAGCCGTTTTCAGTTCAAAGCCATGATGACCTTATGGCCAAACGCTCACTGGTCAATGGCAGCCAGCGACTGGAACTGACGGGCTTTTCAGCCGAGCGGCTCGTCTGGTATAAATCCAAAGGCTGTTTCACCGAGATTATCCGCTACCGCACGCGTCTATTCGTGCCGGTCAATGAAGCAGCGCAGATACTGGAAAAACTGACTGCCTAAGCGCTTCCGCTCTCCCTCAATCTCAAACCACCAGAAAGCGAACGCGTGATCTCTAAGAATGAGAGGGGAGGAGGCTTGGCTCTTTTGAACCCGGTTTTGGCGATGGTCGCCGAAAATCGTTAGTTCGATCAATCAGGAGTTAAAAATGTTCAAATCTATTCCACTCAACAAACTCGTTGAATCCAAGAAAAATGTCCGCAAGCGGACTGATCCGGCAGCCGATGCATGGCTGAAGGCGGATATTGCTGCGCGAGGATTGTTGCAAAATCTGGTCGTCAACGCGATTGCGCGCGGCAAATTTGAGGTCACGGCAGGTGGCCGCCGTCTCAACCAGTTGAAGGCACTTGCCAAGGACAAAGCGATTAAGAAGACCGAGCCGATCACATGTCTGGTCAAAAACGGCGAAGCGCATGAAATCCGGGAAATCAGTCTGGCCGAGAATTTCCAGCGCGTAAAACTCAATCCGGCTGATGAAGCCGAAGCGTTTCAGGATATTGTGAACGACGGCGCAAGCGTTGAAGATGTTGCCATTCGCTTTGGTCAGACCGTTCGCTTTGTCGAAGGGCGTTTGCGGCTCGCCAAGCTCGCACCAGTGGTTTTTGAGGCGTTGGCAAGCGGTGACATCACGCTTGATATTGCAAAAGCTTACGGCGCGACCTCGGATGTCGAACGTCAGGCCCAGGTGTTCGAGGAAGTCTCTGGAGGATATTACAGCGTAAATTCCGACAGCATCCGGCGCATGGTTCTGGACGCCAGTGTCCAGGCCAGCGATCCCCGCGCCGTTCTGGTCGGACGCGATGCTTATCTCGAGGCAGGCGGCAAGATCGACCGGGAGCTCTTCGATGATGATGAAACTGAAAGCTGGGTTGACGTTGCTCTTCTTGAACGTCTCGCTGCTGAGAAAATGGAATGGCGATCCGACGAGATCAAAGATCAGCATGGTCTTGCTTGGGTAAAGCCGACGCTCGACTGTTATGTCTCGCATGAACTTGTCGAAGGCTTGAACCGGCTTCCTACCGAGCTTGAACCGCTTAGCGAGGAGGCAATCGCGCGTCTGTCTGAATTGGAAATCGAATATGACGGCGAAGCTGTCATCCTCGAAAATGAAGACAGCAGCGAAGATGACGTTTTCGCAGCCGAGAAACGCGTGTCGGAAATCGAACAGGAAATGCGCTCGCTGGATGATCGCAAACCAGTTCTGGCCGATGCGCTTCGCAGCGAAGCAGGCGCTTTTCTGGCACTTGGTAACGACGGGATACCGACATTGGTTCCGCAATATTATACGGACAAGGTTGATGTCGAGCATGAAGATGAAGGCGTTGAACTAGTCGAGGAAGGCGAGGCCGCCCAACCCAAGCGCACGGCGCTTTCCAAACGCCTTGTCGATGAACTGGCGATGCAGCGGCGCGATATTTTGTCGCTTCATGTGGCAAGCGATCCGGCGCTCGCGCTCGATTTTATGATCTTTACGCTTGCGGATAGCGACAGCCATGACTGGCGGGCACAGGAGGCATCGACGCTGAAAGGCCCTGTTGCAAATGGTCCGGCGCATAATTTCGAGGCAAAGGATGCACCGGCAAGTGCAAGCCTAGCGGAATTGCGCGGATCGCTGGATGAAAGTTGGAAAGCTAGCACTACCGATGTCGAGCGTTTCGTGGCATTTCGGGAGCTCAGCGATGACGCGCGCAGCGCGTGGCTCGGCCATGTTGTCTCGCGAACGCTGATTGCGAGCCTGAATGTTGAAGGCGATCGCCAAGTTTCAATGCACGATTATCTGGGCGGTATCTTGGAAATCGATATGGCGGCTTGGTGGCGACCGACTGCGGCCAATTATTTTGACCGTGTACCCAAGGCCAAAACGCTTGACGGCATGCATGAGGTCGGCGGTTTGGAGCTTTCAAACCGCTACGGCGCGTCCAAAAAATCCGATCTTGCAGCAACCGCCGAACGCATCTTCTCCGGAAACTTCATCGCAGAGGCTGAAGTCAAACAGCAAGCTGCGCGGTGGGTTCCCGATGCGATGCGCTTTGCTGATTTGTCTGCGGCTGATGAAGTTTTGGAAGATGAAGCTTCGGAAGCCGGCGCATCAGAAGATATTCCAGAGATAGCCGACAAGGCTGCCTGATCCTCCTCCTGACAGGTGGTCTTCTGGCTGAAGCGGCTTGCCTTTTTAAGGCAAGCCGCTTCTTTTCATCAAAATCATGGCAGTAGGCGGTTACCGGATCGCGGCCAGTTGACCGGCAACTTCCGGGAGTGATGCAATTTCAATGCCCTCGGAATGAGGATAGCTTTCGGAGCCTGGATATATGACAAGCTTGCGATCCGGGTGTATGTCGTCGCAGGCGTTGTAAAAGCCTCTTTCCAATTTTGGCGTCAAGCTTCGCTTGATCTCAATCGCCCATCGTTTGCCTGTGGGCAGCGTCAAAAGGAGATCGATTTCCGCTCCTGCCGATGTCCTGTAAAAATTAGCCAGCGCAGCTTCAGGTGCGGCAGCGATCAGGCTTTCGATGACAAATCCTTCCCAGCTGGCTCCGGCGACCGGATGGCCAAGCAGGGCTTCGAGACTGTCTATGCCCAGTAGCGCGTGAACAATGCCGCTATCGCGTACATAAACACGCGGAGATTTGACCAGTCTTTTGCCGGTATTATTGTGCCAGGGCTCAAGACGCCGAACGAGCAGCAAGTCAACCATCAAGTCAAGATAGGATGCAACCGTTTTTCCATCGACCCCCAATGATCTTGCGAAATCGGCAGCATTTAATAAGCCTGATTGATGATGCGCGAGCATGACCCAGAAACGTCTTAGTGTTTCAGCGGCAATTCTCGGTCCCAGTTGCGGGATGTCCCGCTCCAGATAGCTGCGGATAAAATCCCTGCGCCAGCGTAGGCTCATCTGATTGCTTTTGGCAAGATAACTGTCCGGGAAGCCACCCCTTACCCAAAGTTCATTCAAATCGCCTGGATCAATTTCCAGAGGGTCAAGTGGCCGCATTTCCAGATAGGAGATGCGGCCCGCCAGACTTTCGCCCGACTGGCGCATCAGGTCCAGAGATGCTGATCCTAACAGGAGGAACCGGCCCGTTCTCCTTCCCTTTTTACGCCCTTTGTCAATCAATCCGCGCAAGTTCTGGAAAAGATCCGGAACACGGTGAACTTCGTCGAGGATTACAAGCTTGTCTTCATGATTGCCGAGATAAAGCTCCGGTTCTCTTAATCGGGACCGGTCAGCATCCGATTCCAGATCGAGATAGAGGGAAGGACCGCTTTCACCAATTTCTTGCGCAAGCGTCGTTTTGCCCACCTGACGCGGCCCAAGCAAGGCTACCGCTGGACTTTCATCCAGTCTTTCGAGCAAAATATCGTGGATTCGGCGGTTAATCATCCTTGCATTTATGGAGTACAGTTCCAGAATTGCAAGTTATATTGATAGTCTGACTTCCTGATGAGAGAGGAGAGGGGGCTTGGGCCTGTCTGATCCGGCAATTTTGCTGGATATATTCAGGAGAATACACATGCCCAAAAGATCATATCGCTCACCGAAGATATCGCCAGCCGCAAGGATCACCGCCGCGATCATTGAAAAACTGGAAGCTGGAACAAAACCCTGGATCCAGCCTTGGAGAGGACTTCCAGTCTCACGGCCCTTGCGCAGTTGCGGTACGCCCTATCGCGGAATGAATGTATTCTGGCTCTGGATGATGGCTCAGGAAAGTGGCTTTAATTCTCCTTACTGGATGACTTACCGGCAATGCGCATCGCTTGGCGGTCAGGTTCGCAAGGGCGAAAAATCGTCCATCGCCATATTCTACAAAAGCTATACCAAAGAAGTCGAAGCTGCGGATCATGGTGAAGCGCAGGAGGAAACCCGCCGCGTGCTCAAATCCTATGCTATATTCAATGCCGATCAATGCGACGGTCTGCCCGAACGCTACCATCCCACGGCTGAAGTATTGGATATCGAACCGGAGGGACGAGCGGAAGAGTTGGATCAATTCTTTGCGCGAATTGGTGCCAATACCCGCGAGCATGGCAGCAGCGCCTACTATGAACCGGTAGCTGACCGTATTACGATGCCGCCCATCAGTCTGTTTGATGGCTATGACCAATTTTGTGCGACCCTTTCTCATGAACTTGGTCACTGGTCAGGCCATAAGTCGCGCCTGAATCGTGATCTCAAGAACCGTTTTGGCAGTGCTGCTTATGCCGCCGAAGAGCTGGTAGCAGAGCTTTCCAGTGCCATATTGGGCGCGGAGCTTGGCCTTCCGGTCGGACATCTGGATAATCATGCAAGCTATATCGCCAGTTGGCTAAAGCTGCTCAAAAAGGATGATCGCGCTATACTGACAGCGGCGGCGCGCGCGGAAGAGGCGTCAAATCTGCTGTTGAGCCTTGGCGGTTATGTGCAACAAGAGTCTGGTGAATTATCCGATGCCGCATGATTGAGCAAAAACTTGCAATCTTGCAAATGAAAGATTATTGTAAAATACATTCATTAGAAAGAAATGAAAATGACTAAACGGGCACTCAAAATAGAACGGAGCGATGATAGGTTGCTAAGTTCTGCAATTGGTAGAATTGCAAAATTCTGGAACCTGAGCAATGTCAAATTAAGTGCGGTGCTGGGCCTGTCGGAAGCAACCATTTCCCGGCTTCGTTCGGGAAAAACATTTCTGGATCCTGCATCCAAATCTTTTGAAGCTGGGCAGTTTCTCCTGCGGCTGTTCCGCAGTCTGGACGCGCTTATGGGCAGTGATGATGATGCAGCCAAATCCTGGCTGACATCGCATAACCTTGATCTCGAGGCGCGGCCGATTGATCTCATCGACAGTTTCAAGGGACTTTTGACGGTATGTGACTATGTGGACGCCCACCGCGCTCGCGTCTGAATTTCGCCGCTACCGCAAAACCGTTTGGCGGGTGGTCGAAGCGCAGCACCGTATATCGACCAATCGCTTGGCGGAAACCTTCGAAGATCAGGCACGCCTTGAAGAGCTTGCCGAAGCAGCAAAACCCGACCTTCCGAAGTCTGCTCAGGGTCTGCATTATCTTCTCGCTTCACCCTTTCGATACGGTCATAAAAGTCTGAGCCGGTTCCGGCGGGCGAATGAGCGTCCCGGCATTTTCTATGCCAGTGAGGCCGAAGCCACAGCGATTGCAGAGACTGCCTATTGGCGACTGCGTTTTTTCAGCCGATCACCGGATTTTGTGCCGGGGAACCGGACCAGCGAGCATCTGAGTTTTTCCGTTGCTGTTTCGACCTTACGCGCGGTTGATCTTTCCAGGCCGCCATTTGACGCGCAAGCATCAGACTGGGTGCATCCCAACGAATACAAAACCTGTCAGGAATTTGCTGATGTAGCTCGCAAAGCAGATGCGCAGCTTATTCGCACAGTCTCGGTGCGAGATCCGGATGCTGGATATAATAGCGCGATATTTGACCCGTCCATATTCGCCGGGAAGACACCGGATTATCGCCAGACCTGGCATTTCCGTTTTGAGCAGGGGCGACTGAACGCCATTGCGGCTTTTCCGGGCGGGGGAAGCTACGCCTTTGAACCGAAGATTTTCGGACTACCAAGTTCGCCTGGACACTGATCCCATAATCTCCTGATGGTAGACTGAGCATCCAGCCGTTTTTTCTCCCCGCAAGAGAGGCCCTGGACCATCAGGGCTTTGACGCAACCCCGCGAGGACTGCGGCCCGTGTGGCCCGCGCCAGCCTTGTCTCGCGAGGTTCCCCGCTTGGGCAAGCGGTGCGTCATGCGCCCTGACGTTCCTTTCGGGCTCTTGCGGGATAAAGCGGCAAGGTGCCGAACATCTCCCGCATATCAGGAGAACATCATGGACAATTTATTCAAACAGCAACTTGCTGGTCTTGACCTTTCCGGTCTCACGATCAGCAGTTCCCCATTTATATCATCGGATTTTCCAGCTCAGGATGCTATCTCGCAGACACTTGCAGCTGTTTGGTCGGATTTATTCGCTGTCTTTACCGATACCGCTCTTGAAGCCGACGTTGAAGATCTCGGATGGGGCTTCGTCAATCTCTTCCACCGCGCTGCGCAGCGTAAATCAAAGCAGCTTGACCGTGCATCGGATGAGGTCCGGGCACTCATCGCATCTGCTGATGGATCGGAAGTTCATACCAGCAACCTGGAAGAGCAGATAGAACGCGCGCAAGCCGCAGAAGCCTCCATGGTCGCCTTTGAAGAAATGCGCGAGGTTGCAGCAGCGCTCTATCTCGATGAAACGCACAGCTCCTGGAAACCAGTTTCCAGTTCCCGCGCCAGCCACGGGGGGATGCTGACCTCTGCCGTCATTCAGGGGCGGGATTTTCTCAAAGCTCGCAGCCAGTCCAGACGCAAAGCGCTGATGCCCGAGGGTGCGCCAATAATCTTTGCTGGTGGCCGCAACAAGCAAGACAGTACTGAAGATGCGAAGACTTTTGCCAACAATGTCTGGGCCACGCTCGACAAGGTGCATAATTCCGTTGGTGACATGGTGTTGGTCCATGGCGGAGATGGCAAGGGTGCCGACCGTTTAGCTGCCTCTTGGGCTGAGCGTCGCGGCGTTGCGCAGCTTACCTTTTCGCTGGATCGCCATTTGGGCGCACGAGCAGGCTTCAAACGCAATGAACAGATGCTGGGGCTCGCTCCTCGCTACGTCATTGCATTTCCCGGGAATGGCGTATTGGAACGTTTGGTCATCGAAGCCAAGAGACGGCGTATCACGGTCGTTGATCGGCGCGGGCCTCTTGGCGTCAGTCCCAAGACAAAGCCAGCCGATACAGGCAGCTAGGCTGTCCGAGTCAGCACCGCTTTGGCGGCGCTGACTTTTCTCGCTGAGAGGAAAGGAGGCTCGGGTTTCCCTGAGCCGGACACACGGTGTGATCGGCTGAAACAGAACCGGAGGTATTTATCATGGAAACGAGGGAATGGATGACGGACTATTTCGACAAACAGAAAACCCGCAATGCGCGTTTGATCCAGTCTTTTCAGCGCAACAAGTCAGCTATTCTTGATGGGCTGCGAGAAGCAAATGTAGCGAGCGTTGAGCTCAACTATGACGGTATGGGCGATAGTGGTTGTCTGGAAGGTGCTACCTATTATTCGAACGATAACAAACCAATCGACTGTTCCGATACCAAAGTTGCAATTGAAATTTTTGAGATTGGTTCGACCATGATCATGCGTAAATCCATGCCACTGGCAGAAGCGCTTGAAACTCTCGCTTATGATGCGCTGGAAGTTCATCATCCGGGATGGGAAATCAATGAAGGAGCCTATGGCATCTTCAGGATCGAGGTTGAAGAGGGTACGATGGCACTGTGCTGTAGTCTTCGGAGCACCGACTATACCGAAACAGAAATCGGCGGAGAGGAATAATGTCGCATTGTCATTATCATGCGCTTTCTTCGGTCCGTAAATGGGGCGGGGAGGCAAGCGATTATCTGCCCCTGCAACAATGGTTTGATAAATCGAAGGAAATATTGGCGGACCCGCGTCACCGGGCGCTCCGGCATCATGCCGAAGGTATATTCATGCTGGAATCACTCTTCGGTACGACCATTGTTAACGCCGATGGCCGCGAGGTTCCTGTCCGCCTGATCGGCGAACAGCATGTCATGGAAGATTTGGGAACCATCCCCTCGTTTGCGGATTGGGCGCGGCTGATCGAACCACAGGCCTGGATGATGCGAGGGCAACCAAAGCTCGTCGCCGTTGAAGCGAATATGGCGGCGTAAGGCTTTTTCACGCGCAGCCTGTTCCGTACTACGTGTGCCGGTGTTGCAGGCGGGTTCCCAATATATAACCACTAAGCCAGCCGTTAAACATGCTTGCTTCAATCGTGATTGACGGATCCAAAACACGCGCTGTCAGCGTCTCCTGAAGATCAAATCAACCGTGACCAATTCGGCTTTTTCGCGAACCTTCCTGAACCAGGTCAGCCGCATTGCAACCAGCTTTGTTACCGGCCGTGTTGCACCTTTCAGGTGCTGCCCGCACCACCCGGACAAAGCTGGTTTCCCTTCGGTGCAATCCCGCTTCTCCCTGTTTCTAACGGATGTTCGCAAGCCGGAATGGTCCGGTTTGAAGATTAATATCAGGAGAATAACAATGACAAATATCGTAGTTTTGGTTGGACGTGTCACTCGCGATCCAGAAAGCCGGGAAACAAACGGTGGTACAACGGTTACAAATCTTTCGGTCGTAACCGATCGGCCAGCCCGCAACAGTGAAGGCAAGACCTACAAGGATGAAAAAGGCTTTACGGTCAAAGATGCAGAATTCCACCGTATCACTTGCTTCAACGGTCTTGGCAAAAACGTTGCCCAATATTGTACCAAGGGCCAGATGGTTTCGATCGAAGGGCGCCTGCATTATACGCAATGGGAAGATGCCGATAAAATCAAACGCTATGGCTGCGAAATTCTTGCCGATAAGGTGGATTTTCTCACCCGCGGTGCTTCCCAGGATAACAAGGATGCACCCGATATCGGTGAATAATCCTTGATCTTCATGCTTAATCAATCAGGCCTCGCCGGTTTCCCGGCGGGGCCTTTTTATGTTCACATGCGTGTTTAGGGAGTTAGCGCGCTGAAGTAGAATTTCCAATTTTGAGTGTGGCTAGCGCCTGCTCTTCGTTCATTTTCCAAGAACTGTTCCCATGCGCTTGAGACTTTTTGCGCTGAACGTTTCGACGCCGGTTCCCAAGAACATCCGTCCAAGTTCGATTGCCGCTTTGGTCTCCAGCTCTTGCTGTTTTGTGTCGAGTTTTGCGCGTTCGCTTTCAAGCTTTTTGAGCGCTGCCAGCGCACCTGTTTTTCTGGTCATGAGATTTCCTTTTTCTCAGTGTTGACCCCTTGAAACTCCGTAATTGCATATTGTCCCACCTGTAGGAAAATGATTTTTGCGAATGTAATCTGGATGTGGAATACGAATTTGGGGAGGGGTTGCTCACTTGAAGTCCAAGTATGATGCGCGAAGGGCCACCGCGTAAAGGACGACGGGGCCCCACCATTTTACCGCTCCGGCGGCTGGGCCGCCTTACGCGATAAAATCGTTTCCCCCATCGCCGCTTCGCGGCGCCTGTTCCAGCCGGTCCTGTGACCCGGTAACCCTTCACGCATCACGAGACTTGTCGTCATTTTGACAAATTTCAGGAGGTAGTATGACACAGGTTATAGATACGGTATTTGATGCACAAAGCTATTTTGCGGCAGTAGAAACAGCGGAACGGAGGGCTCTACACAGCTTCTTTGATCAGCATGTCGTTGAGGACGACGACCAGGGTTATGTAGCACTGGATGAAGGAGATTATAACGCGCTACCGACATGGGCAATGAACCGGGTTGTCCATACTGTCCATGGGGCGCTGCTGGATGAATTCTAAGGACGGCACACAGGGCAGGGGCCGGAAACGGTCTCTGCCACTATTTTTGTTCGCTTCAGAAAGTGGTAGCGCCGAAAATGTCTTTCAAACCTAGCCCCCCGACCGTCGGCCTGAAAGACATTTTCTGCACTGTCGGTTGGCTTAAACCTAACAGGGAGAAATACAAGGTACTTTGCCGAAAGGCGATTCCATACAATCATTCCGGGAATCGAGTTGCTAACTATCAGGAATAAAGATTATTCAGAATTTCCGTATCGATTCTGGCCATTTGCGACCCGGGCTGGCGTTGATATGGAAAACACCCAAATCGGGTGACATAGGGGCAGCGGAATCCCCATTCTGCTGCCCTTATTTTGCTCGTGCTTTAGTTTGTAATTCTAGCCATGGGGTAATTGTGGAACGCCGATGTCAAGCATCAGCGCGCGTTTTATCCATGCTATCCACGTGGCATAACGCCACATGATGTAATCGAGAAAATTCCTAGAAATTTACTGCCGAGCTGGGAACAAAAGAGCGCACACCGTACGCAGCTCGCTGCCTTGGGTATATTGTTTTATATCAATTGTTTAAGTTCCAAAATGGCCCGATGTAACAGACAAATCCTCTAAGACTTGGTGGGTTTTGGGCAAGTCTTACCCCAATCACGTCAGCATAACATATTGATAAAAAGCGATATATAACCGATTGACTTAGACTTGTTCACGATTTATTCTTATTGGGCTTTTCGAAGGGTGAACCAGGTTCTTGAACGTCAAGGAACCTGAGTATGACCAACCATATTTGCTTACAAACCTATCTTTCTTATCCGCTGGCGCAGTGGGTCAGGTCGGAGGCTGACGATCACGGGGAATGTGTCAGCGTCTTCATTCGTGATCTTGTGATGGCGGCGTATATTGCGCAGGATGAAGGTAATAGCGACGCTTTAAAAGGCCTCGACAAAGCCCGCGAGATTGTATTTTCGTCCGTAGCGCTTGATGCCATTTTGACTGCCCATCCAGATAGTTCGCTTCGGCAAAAACCCATGATGCCTATGCCCGCCGCCTGCAGCGATTGGGGCTTGCTCCTGCCTCTTCGAATGGAGGTCGTGATGAAGCGTAATCTGGTCAATTTCACGCGCGGTAGCCAGCTTCTCGGGCACTTTGGATTCATGTTCGCAAGTGGGCTCAAAGCCCCTCTCATTATCGCTGCTATTCTCCTGTTAGGGATGTGCTATTGGCAGGTAACATCTGGCCTCACCGACCATCAGCGCTACCTTGCCGGCATGAACCTTTATGCATCGCTCTACGGGTTCATGGAGTTTGATCCTACCAAGCCGGTTAATCTTGATCTTGCCGGTGGCGCGAGCACTGAAATGGCGATTTCAACGGTTCAGAACTTCCCTCCTGTCGTGCGCGCAATGGAAGCATTATGGACTGCGCTCCGGACGGCTTTGGCCATCTCCGTATTGCTGTTTCTGCCTGCCTTTATACTATTTTATTGGGTGGCTGAATATTTTGGTGGACGGTCGAAAGAAAGTAAACATGAACGCGGAGCGCAGCTTGCAACATTGCCCCAGCTGCAAGCGGAAATAACCCGCCATAATGCTAGCGAGCAGGTAAGGGAAATGCGCGCCGAATTAGGCCGGCGTTGGCGACTGGCAGGGCAGCATGGGCTCGATGCGGCGGGCTATTATACTCCCTCTGCAATTACAGGTGTTCGTTATCCCTGGCGGCTTGAACAGAGCCATGCGATGCTGATCGGAACCACCGGAACCGGTAAAACCGTTGCCCTGCTGGAGATGATAGACGAGGCCCGCAGAAAGGGACAGCGCGCCGTCATATTCGATCTGACCGGCGCTTTTATCGAACATTTCTATGACCCTTCGCGTGATGTCATATTGAACCCGCTTGATGCCCGCTGTCCGCAATGGAGTGTGTTCAATGATTGCAGCACCATTGCCGAATTTCACAGCGCTGCTGAAGCAATAGTACCCCAGGATGCGGCGGCGATGACCAGTTCTGGGTTATTGGTGCCCGCTCGGTATTTGTGCAATCCTGCATGCAACTGATGAAGGCGGGAACGCCAACCAACGAGGCGCTCGCAAACAAGCTGATTACGGCCGATCTCACAGATGTTCATAAGCTCCTAAAGGGTACTGTCGCGGAGCAACTGACCGCGCCCAAAGCGGCCCGGATGGCAACCTCAATCCGGGCTGTGCTTAATGCAAATGCCGAGGCTTTGATGTTGCTGCCCAAACATGGTCCGCACTTTTCAATCCGCGACTGGGTGCAGGGTGAATGCGAACGCGGCGGGATCATATTTATATCCGCGCGCTATGTGGACATGAGTATCTGTTCCAAGCTGCTAACATTGTGGATGGACACTGCGATGAATACCCTCATGTCGATGAGCCGGACATCCGATTTGCGGGTGTGGTTCATGATTGATGAGCTGGGCGCATTGCACCGGTTGCAGCGCTGGAAAAAGGTTTGCAAACGGCCCGCAATTTTGGCGGCGCTATCGTGACTGGTATTCATGCATTTGCCAAACTCAAGGAGGTGTATGGTGAAAATATGGCGATGACATTGTCTTCGCTTGCGCGCACCAAATTAATACTGGCTACAGCCGACCGGGAAACGGCAACATGGTGCTCAGACTTTATCGGTCACCGGCAGATACGCGACATGGAAGAAGGCTATAGTTACGGCTATAATAATGCCCGTGATGCCGTCAGTCTAACCCCCAGAAGGCAGATCGAACCGCTGCTGCTGCCCGATCAATTTATGAACTTGCCGCGGCTCAACGGCTACATCAAGTTCCCCGATGGCTTCCCCGCTGCGCCGGTTAAACTGGTCCCGCAATCCTGGCCCAGTCTGGCAGAAGGATTTATTGCGCGGGCATTTGATGAGCCCGATGAACTGTATAAACCTCGCGCACCCAGCAAAGAACCACTGCCGTCTTCCAAGTCTGAAGGGACGGCTAAAAATAGCCACAGCGGGGAGGAGGAGCCAGCAGCGGACTCCGATGACAATGACGAAGGCGTCAAACAATCTGCGGCCGATCAGAAGGAGTTTGCCTTTCGGGAGCCCGAAGAAATCACCGACGTCCAGTTGTCCGATGAGCCTCAAGATAAAATACTGAAGGGCAACACAGCG
>NZ_PYIA01000007.1:0-9889 GCF_013265645.1 Sphingopyxis sp. BSNA05
GTTCGAAAACGGTTTCAGAATGGCTGCAGGACTGGGGCTGACCGGCGAAACCACTCCGGAAACGATCGCCGAACGCAAGGCACTGCTGCGAAAATTCAGGGCCCTGTCCCGGCGGATGGAAAAATCCCGGCTCGAACTGCTTGTTCTGGCCGACAAGATATTTGAATGATCGCGCTGTCGAAAGGACACGATTGATGACCGAGCAGAGCAATATAAACCAGCTGAGTGCACAGGATGCACAATTTCTCTACATCCAGTCCGCCACCAATCTCACCCATGTCATGGCGGTTTATATCTATGATCCGTCCACCGCTCCCGGCGGTAAGGTAAGGTTCAAGGACATAATCGAACATATGCGCAAAAGGATGGACATCTCACCGATGTTCAAACGGAAATTATATCGTCTGCCGCTGGATATCGATCATCCCTACTGGGTGGAGGACGAGCATTTCGATCTCGAAGCGCATATTTCGCACAGTCGTTTGCCGGAACCAGGCGACTGGCGGCAATTCTGTATCCACGTCGCGCGCCATCACAGCAAGCCGCTGGATATGAACCGGCCGCTCTGGGACATGTATGTGCTGGAAGGTCTGGATAATATTCCCGGCTATGCCAAGGGCAGCTATGCTATTTTGACGCGGATCCATCATTCGACCATCGATGGTGTGTCCGGCGCCCATTTCTTTGCGGCCATCTCCGACAAGGACCCCCACGGGACCCCAGCGATACCCTTGCCCAAGGGCAAAACCCAGGCCAATGCCCTGCCGACAACCGCCGAAATCCTGAACCGCGCGATCAACAGTACCGTCACGTCTCCGGTTAAACTGACCCAGGCGCTGATGAAATTTGCGCCGGCCCTGCTTTCATCGGCGCAAAAAATCTGACGGGCAGCGCCGACAAGACGGAGTCCGGCGTTCCCAAAACCCGCTTCAACGCTGCTGTTACGCCGCATAAAATGTTCGATGCGATCACCTTCGATCTCGACGAACTGAAAAAATGCGCCTCAAAGCACCTGAGTCGACGATCAATGATGTGGTGCTGGCGATCTGCAGCGGGGCTTTGCGCCATTATCTAACCAAGCATAAGGAACTGCCCGAAGAATCCTTGGTTGCGGTCGCTCCGGTCAATGCGCGCAGCCGGTCCGGCGATGAATCCAATCCCGGTAACAATATTTCGGCGATGACGATCAAGATCTGGTCGAATATCGCGGATCCGCTCGAGCGGCTGGCGGCAATCCGCGATACCACCCGCGAAACCAAGGCGGCAAAGTCCGGCCTGAGTGCGCGGATCATGACCGATCTGTCGAAACATATTCCCGGCGTGACTATGGCCGGTGTTTCGCGGATATTGACCGACGAACGCTTCGCTCCGAAAATGAGCAACCTCATGGTTTCCAACGTTCCCGGCCCGCAGATCCAGCTCTATATGAACGGTGCCAAGCTAACCCATCAATATGGTCTGGCACCGCTGGCGCATGGGATGGGCCTGTTCATTGCCACTCCGAGCTACAACGGAACGATCTCTTTCAGTATCATCTCGGACCGAAAGATAATGCCTGATGTTGAGTTTTTCAGGGAATGCCTGCAAAAGGCTTTCAATGAACTGCGCGATGCGAAGCCGAGCGAGGTTGTCAAACAACCCAAGAAGGCCAGCAAGGTACCCGAAAAACCGCCCGTTTCTGCCGATGGTTCGGTAATGTACCGACGGGTGACAAAAAAGCCGCGGACGGTTGCGGCAAAACCGGCCGGTCGCGGCAAACCGAAAGTGAATTAGGGAGCGGATTGTTTATATGTCGCACGATCAACGGGCGATGCGCGATACCATGCGTAATTTTGGTGAAAGAGTGAACCGAATATGATCCTGAACACGACTTTGAAGATGGAAAAGGCGATGGCCCAGGCCAAAAGCTATTCCGAATGGTCGAAGGCCGCGAAAGCGCACGACAAGTCCACCGGAGTCGACATATGGAAGGCGTCAGATGAAAGTAAGCATTTTGATCACGCTTCCATCCGCCGCCGACTGAAGCGCCTTTCCAAGCTCTGGAAAGAGCAGGACAATGCAGGCCTACTATATGCTTTGAACGAGGGCATTCACGGCAATATGGATGGCATGGGGCACGCCCGGCTCCATCAGAAGGCCAAATTCGGTACTAAGCAGTTGATCCAGGATTATGTCGACGCGATCGCCAATTCGCTGGAATATCTGGCGAGCGACAAGGTTACCGACATTCCGTTCGAGGAAAAACTCGATTTCTTCCGCCGGGCGCAGCATTGCTACGGACGGTCCGCATTTTTGATGAGCGGCTCCGGAGCCTATCTCTATTTTCACGTTGGCGTGGCCAAGGCTCTCTGGGAAGAGGGCCTGTTGCCCGATATCATGTCGGGATCCAGCGGTGGATCGGTCGTCGGTGCGCTGATCAGTACGCACACGGACAAGGATATACCGCCATTTTTCAAACCGGAAAATTTGATCGTCGGACCTGAAAATGAAGATGACGGCGGTTTCATGGGAGGCCCAAGCCGGATGCGGGCCGACGAAATCCGGCAGCGTCTGTCGGATCTTTTGCCCGACCTTACCTTTCAGGAAGCATATGAGCTTACCGGTCGTCATCTGAATGTCTCGATTGCCCCGGCAGAGAAACATCAGACCTCGCGTCTGCTCAATGCCATTGCATCGCCTAATGTCTTCATTCGCGAGGCGGTTCTGGCGTCCTGTGCGGTTCCGGGCATTTACCCGCCCGTGACGCTGGCGGCAAAAGACCATCGCGGCGAGCGGATTCCCTATCTGCCCAACCGGAAATGGGTCGACGGGTCGGTCACTCACGATTTGCCGGTCAAAAGACTGGCCCGGCTTTATGGCGTCAATCACCATATCGTCAGCCAGGCCAATCCGCTGGTCACGCCGTTCGCGACAGATGTCAGCCACACGCGCAATCCGCTTTCGTCAATCCGCAACGCCTCGACCGCGACAATGAAGGCATGGCTCAACGCCAATGTGGAAATCATGCAGAAGCCGCTGTCCTATTTTCCGCGCTTGAACAGCATGGCGAATATGGCGCTTTCGGTAATCAATCAGGATTATACCGGTGATATCAATATCATCCGCCCGACCATGTTCTGGAGCCCGTCCAAGCTGCTGAGCAATTTGCCGGTCGAGGATATCGCCGAATTGATCCAGCTTGGAGAGCGGACGACCTGGCCGAAAATCGAAATGGTCCGGACCCAGACCAAAATCAGCCAGACGCTTGACCGGATATTGTTCGAATATGAAAATGAGCTGGCACACGATCACGAACTGGTAGTGAAAAGGAAAATCGCTTGATCCATGAAAACGGGATGCTGACGCTTGCACCGGGTTCCAAGGCGGCCGGCGCAAAACTATTCTGGCAGAAATGGTTGCCGGACAATGATCCCAAGGCGATCATTTTGCTAGTGCACGGTTATGCCGAGCATAGTGGGCGCTATCAGTATTTTGCCGAGCATTGCGTGGGCAAAGGCTATGCGGTTTTTGCTTTGGATCACTGGGGGCATGGGAAATCGGATGGCACAGCCGGTTTTGTCCCCGATTTTTCGGTTTTCAGGGACGGTGTTGATCGGCTGCTCGCCCAGGCGAAGCAGGATTTTTCCGACTTGCCGATCATGCTTGTCGGGCACAGTATGGGCGGACTGATCAGCGCGACCTATCTACTCATCGAACAGGAAAAATTCGCTGCCTGCGTACTTTCCGGCCCGGCGATCCAGGCGGCCGAGGAACCATCCGCAGCGCTCAAGGCGATCAGCGGTTTTCTGTCGCGCTTCTTTCCCAAGCTCGGCGTGCTTGAGCTCGACCCGAACGGCGTCAGTCGCGATCCGGAGGTTGTAGCCGACTACCTCGCCGATCCTCTTGTCTACAATGGCAAGATGGGGGCAAGGCTTGCAGCAGAGATGCTTGCCAATATGACCATGGTCCAGGAGAATGCCGGACGAATTTCCTTGCCCATGCTACTGCTTCACGGAGGACAGGACAGTCTGGCCGGGGTGGCAGGTTCGGAATTTCTGGTTCGCCATATTTCCTCGAGCGAGAAACAGCTGAAAATCTATCCCGAACTGTTTCACGAAATTTTCAATGAACCGGAAAAAGACAGCGTTCTGAACGACATGACCGACTGGTTGGACAAACAACTGGCGGCGGGAGGAGCGTAACATGGAAGCAGTTGAAATTTTTCTGACCGTACTCGGCATCTTGATGGTGTCGCTGCTGGCGCTCTATGTGCTGTTCCCGCGTACTCTATACGGCTTCCTGCGCAACGGTTTGCGAAGAAAAGGCAAGCTGACAGCAAAGTCTATCAAAGTGGGCAATCTTATCTGGCCCTATCTCGAAGGGGGGCCGGCTGATGGTGAGCCTCTGGTTCTTCTGCACGGCTTTGGCGGAGACAAGGATAACTGGGCAATATATGCACCGGAAATCGTCGGAAAATACCGCCTGATAGCACCGGACCTTCCGGGATTTGGCGAGAATATTCGCGATATCGCCCATGATTACGACATGGCAACACAGGCGGCCCGTGTACGGGACTTTCTGGACGCCATGGGAATAGAAAAATGCCATATCGGCGGCAACAGTATGGGCGGTTTCGTCTCCCTGCGCTTTGCCTTGGATTATCCCGAGCGATTGCTGTCTATGACGCTGTTCAACAATGCCGGCGTCATTGGTGCCAATGAAAGCAAGCTGCAAAAAGAGGCCCAGTCGGGCAAAAATCCGCTGGAAATCCACAGTCCGGACGATGTGAAACGGATGCTCGCCTTTGTCGCGCACAAACCGATGAAAGTCCCCGGAAAGTTTCGCAAGATTTTCTACGAGGATTTCGCTGTCCATCGCGAACTGCTCGACAAGATTTTCTGGACTCTGGTCGAAGATGGTACCGCAAAACCGCTGAATGACCAGCTCGGGCAGGTAAAGGCACCGACACTCATCATCTGGGGCCGTCACGACCAGTTGATTGACGTCAGCTGTGTCGATGTGCTGGAAAACGGAATTCCCAATGCCGAATCCGTGGTCTTTGAGGAAGTGGGTCATATCCCCATGATCGAAAACCCGAAGGGTACCGCGAAGCGGCATCTCGAGTTTCTTGCAAAATACTGAAATTCCCTTCAGTTTAGACAGGATGGGCTCCCGCTAGAGGAGTCGCCGACGGAGGGTATATATGGAATTGAAAGTTGGATTGCTCGGCGGCGGCTCTTGGGGAACCACGGTTGCGTCGCTGGTTTCGCGCAACGCGCCGATAAAAATCTGGGCGCGCGATTCCGAAACCGTCAGCGATATCAACGATAATCATTGCAACAGCAAATATTTGCCCGACATAAAATTGCCACCTGCTTTGACCGCAACATCGGAAATCGGCGAGGCCGTGTCAGGCGCAGATGTCCTGGTGATGGGGATACCCTCCAACAATTTTCGCACGGTACTCGAAGAGGCGAAGCAATATTTGAGGCCCTGGGTTCCGGTCATCAGCCTTACCAAGGGACTGGAACTGGCGACCAGCAAGCGGATGACAGAGGTGATCGAAGAAGTTCTGCCGGGGCATCCGGTCGGCGTCTTGACCGGTCCCAATCTTGCTCGTGAAATCATGGCGGGGCAGGCGGCCGCCAGTGTGATCTCGATGGAAGATGAGATTATCGTCAAACAGCTGCAGCAGCTTTTCCACTCCGGGCTGTTCCGCGTTTACACCAATACCGACCTGCTGGGTTGCGAATTGGGCGGCGTGCTCAAGAATATCATAGCCATCGCTGTCGGTATGGGCGATGGGCTGGGAGCCGGCGACAATACGCGTTCGGCTCTGATCACCAGAGGGCTCGCCGAAATCACGCGGCTAGGCGTTGCCATGGGCGGCAAACCCGAAACATTCTCTGGTCTCACCGGCATGGGGGACATGATCGCCACTTGCACCAGTCCGCTGAGCCGCAACCGCCACGTCGGCGTCGAGCTTGGCAAGGGTCGTCATATCGACGAAATCATCGACGAAATGCACATGGTCGCGGAGGGTGTGAAAAGCGCGCCGACGGTGATCGCATTGGCGAAAAATACGGGGTCGAAATGCCGATCGCGGAGGATGTTTTCGAAGTCACCAAGGCAACCGGTCTGCCGTTCGCGCCTTTCGTGGACTGGTCAACCAATCTGCCGGAGCAGAATCCGACGCGGGTTGAAGTTTCGTGCCTTCAAAGGTGCCGAAACAGGCGAATTCGAGATGAAAATCGCTTGCAGGCGGGGCGGATATTTGCCTTGTCTCGTCGGATGTTAACCAATTACATGGGAATTTTATCGCTCAAATGACTCAAAGATAAGAAAATTTTTGAGTCAATTAAGCATGTTACCCAATCTTCTCGGTTTCACTTGCATTGAAATGGGGCATGTCATAAAATTTTACATATTAGGCAAAGAGTTTTGTTAGGCTGAGTATCGTCGAACATCTTGCCGGATATGGAGTATATTATGGACTTTCGCAGTCGCGCAGCCAACGAGTTGGATCGTAATTTGACGATCGAGGCGAATGATATGCTGGTCCAGACGCCCCCTATTTCCGAACCCGATATCTTCTCCAAACAGTTTCGCGAAATCGACCTGAGATTCGATCGGTCCGACGAAATATTCTGGTGCTATATGAACCAGAAATCGCGCCCCAGTTACACCTATGAACTGGGCGAGGAAATTCAGCAGGTTCAGGACTGGATCCATTCCACCTACGCGATCAACGGGACCAAGGCGGCCGATCCGTTACGCTATTTTGTCGCCGCTTCGCATACGCCCGGCATCTACAATCTGGGCGGTGATCTGAAGCATTTTGCGGATTGCATCCGTCGTCGCGACCTCGGCGCGTTGAAAAAATACGCCCGGACCTGTGTACATATGCAATATGAGAATAGCACCGCCTTTGGCGCACCGATCATCACAATGGCCCTCGTGCAGGGTGATGCTCTGGGCGGCGGTTTTGAACACGCCCTGGCGTTCGACATATTGGTGGCCGAGAAAAGCGCGCGACTGGGATTGCCGGAAATTCTCTTCAATCTCTTTCCCGGAATGGGGGCCTATAGTTTCCTGCGTCAGCGTCTCAGCCGGAAGGAAACCGAGCGGTTCATTCTCGAAGGGAAATTATACACCGGCGCCGAACTTTATGACATGGGCGTGGTGGATATCCTGGCGGACGACGGAATGGGCGAAGCCGCAATCGTCGAATATACCAAGGAAAACCGCAAACGCTTTCACGCCGAAAGGGCCGTCTATCGGGCCCGGAAAATCGCCAACCCGGTAAGTCTGGAAGAATTGCTCGAAATCACCGATACTTGGGCGGAAACCGCACTCTATCTGGGAGATGCGGACGTTCGCAAGATGGAGCGGCTGGCATCGGCGCAGGATCGGCGCATATTGCGGTCGCTACGGGCGGTCTGACAATCAGCTAGATTTGTGCGGCCTGTCCGGCCTGCGCATGCTCGGCACCGGCAGCCAGCTTCGTATCAAGATAGGCGCGAATATCAGCGACCTGCTGTTCAATCTTGGACAGATATTCCTGACGTCTCTCCAGAAAGTCCGGTTCGGCAATCACCTCCAGTTTCGAGCATGTTTCGACGAGATAGCTTGCGCCGACATTGGAGGCGCCGCTCTTGAAGGCATGGGCGTGAAAACGGAAATCATCGACAGATCCATCCTCGACCGATTTGCGGAAGGCAACGAGGATCTCGCCGGTATCCTCCAGATAGGCTTCGATGATTGATCTGACAAAGGCTTCGTCACCGATCGACAGCAGATAATCGAGCTGCGTCGGATCAACGGCCGGTGGCTCGGGCCGCCGCAATTTGCTGTCGAAACTGCTGACCACGCCGAGCGGGTCCGCATATGTGTCAACGGCTTGTGCTTCGGTCCTGCTGCCCGTCTGGGAGGTGATAACCTCTATCAGTTCGGTGGCTTCGATCGGCTTGGTAATTCTCAGGTCCATGCCGGCATCGAGACATTTCTTTTCAGTTTCCTCGGTCGAATCCGCCGTCAAGCCGATGATCGGGACATGTTTCCGCGGCCCTTCGATCTGGCGCCACAGGCGGCAGCATTCGATACCACCCATGATTGGCATGTTCACATCCAGGAAAACAATTTCGAAATTTCCCTGTTCGAGCTGTTCGAGCGCTTCCTCTCCGTCAGCCACCACGGTGACCTCGTGTCCGACATTGGACAAGATCGTTTCGAGGACCATCTGGTTAGTCCGATTGTCATCGGCAACCAGCACGCGAACCGGTTTGACCTGGGCTGGCTCGATGTTCGGCGTGGATTCCGGATGTTGCCGCGGGCCGGACCCGACAAAGGAACAGCCAATTTGCACGGCGCTGCGGATCGCGCTGAACTCCGATCCTGGCGGAAGCAGAGTGGCGAAAGCAGCGCGCAACTGGATGTCCTTGAGTGTTTTCTCCTTGCCCTCGGCCAGCAAAACCGGGGGCAGCTGGGCTGCGCGGAACGCAGACCAGAGAGGGGACTGGTCGTCCTGATTGCTCGCAATGGCCTCGTCCAGCAGGGCAATGTCGTAGAGATCGAGATCGAGCTGACTGATAATCTCTTCGATATCATCTGGCCCGTAGCACTGGATATGATCAATCCTGACGGGCTGGTTCTTGTCCTTGCAGATGCTCGGTGCGTCGATCTTCTGGGAGAGAGACAGGATACGGATGGCGTCGTCGTCACTGCTTTGGGGTTCCGCCTCAAGGACATCGACCGGGAAGGACAGGGTGAAAATACTGCCTTTCCCCGGATCGCTCTCCAGGGAAATATCGCCACCCATTTGATTGGCAAGCTTTTGGCAGATCGCCAGTCCCAGACCGGTACCGCCGAATTCGTTCGCAATCGTGTCATTTGCCTGCTGGAAGACGTCGAATATTTTCTGCTGCTCTTCTTTCGCAATGCCGGGTCCGGTGTCGGTTACGGAAACCCACATTTCGTCCTGACCAGCTGTGGATACAAATCCGCAGCGCAAGGTAACCGAACCGGAATTGGTGAATTTCACCGCGTTACTGGTCAGGTTGATAAGGATGTTGCGAACGTAATCCAGTTGGCCCGAGATCAGCTGGTTGCTGCTCGGTTCGGCCTGCAGGTTGATCTCCAGGCCCTTGTCGTCGGCGGCGATCTGCATGATGTCGCGGACCTCGGAAAGAAGATCGACGAGAGAAAAGGTTTTCGGATCGGGCAGCTCATCCCGCGATTCCGACTGGGCGAAATTCAGCAGCTGGTTGATCAGGTGGAGCAGGTGGCGTCCGGCGGATACGCTGGTCGCGATCATCTGGTGCTGTTTTTCCGGCAGCTGCATCTCCAGCAGGTGCGTGCCATAACCGATGATGGCATTCAACGGGGTGCGCAATTCATGGCTGATGCTGGCGAGAAACAGGCTCTTGGCTTTGTTGGCAGCTTCGGCCTCTTCTTTCGCCTGGGATATCTTGGTGATCAGCGTCGAGCAATAGGCCGGGATCACCAGCAGCCCGATCAGCAGGCCGATCGAAAGGGATGAGTTGTTCCGCCAGAAGTCCACGGTATAGATGGCCCAGCCAAACGCCATCGCGGCCATCACGGACGCTATGAACAGCCAGAAAATGCCGAAGCGGAAGCCATTGCCGAGAATGACCCAGAGAAAAAGCGGATATCCCGCCGCGACGCTTTCTCCTCCGACCTGAAACAGGAAGGCTCCGACGCCAAAGTCCGTGCAAAGCCCGAGAAAACGCCTCAAGCTTGAGGGTTTTCGGTGCATCCGATAGGCGACGGCAATGGCGACACTGAGGATGAAATAGACGCTGAAACCGACGATGAGGCCTGGTGTGGCACCCAGCATGACACAGACCGACCATCCCAGAATGACCAGGATGATCCGGTTCTTGATCATCTC